>NZ_ASSB01000323.1:0-406 GCF_000520755.1 Paenibacillus sp. 1-18 | reverse complement strand
GTCAAATGTGAAGGGCCGACGCTGCCTTCCGCGAGATTCGTCGCTTGCACTGAGCGTGCCGCCAGTTTTTCCGAGGTGATGCTTTCCGCTTGAAGCGCACGACCGGATACACTGTCCGGGGCCATGTGTTGTTCTTCAATGGATTCCTTAGCCACATGCCAGGACTGTATCGCTTCATTCGCGATCTTGCTGGACGCAACCGCTCCCTCCTGCAGGGCATCCTCCGATACCACCTGCCAGCCTACATGCTGCTGCTGGATGGCCCCTGCTTGCAGATGCTCCGACTGGACGGATTCCGGTGCGATATGTTTGGACTGCACCGCGCCCTCTGCCAGCGCAGATTCCTGTACCGCCCCCTCGGCCAGATGCTGAGGGTGTACGGCGTGCTCTGTCAGATGTACGGAGC
>NZ_ASSB01000322.1:0-336 GCF_000520755.1 Paenibacillus sp. 1-18 | reverse complement strand
CTGTCGCACTCTATATGAGTGCGTGGATTGAAATAGAGTTGGCGGAGTGTCAGGGTCTCTCATTGGAGTCGTCGCACTCTATATGAGTGCGTGGATTGAAATATACGACAAATGTCGTAGTGGCTCTTACGGATATCGTCGCACTCTATATGAGTGCGTGGATTGAAATTCTTTGCCGTTAATCTTTATGCAGCGAGTAAGCGAAGTCGCACTCTATATGAGTGCGTGGATTGAAATAGTTCGTAGCCCGTGCCAGTGATCACCCATGTAGAGTCGCACTCTATATGAGTGCGTGGATTGAAATCGTATACTCGTGCTGCTGTGCAGGCAGCTACT
>NZ_ASSB01000321.1:0-26991 GCF_000520755.1 Paenibacillus sp. 1-18 | reverse complement strand
GCCAGTGGTAGCCACGCGGTGGCGCTCGTGACAGGCGTCGGCTTCACCGAGCCGGCCGCGATAGCCATGACCGTGGCGCATGACAGTCACAATCTGCTCGTCATTGGTAACGATGACGAGCTAATGACCCAGGCGGCAAAGCAGGCCGTCGCCATGCGTGGTGGCGTGGTGGTTGTAGCCGCCTCGGGCGAGACGCGCTTCCCGCTGCCGATCGCGGGCCTGATGTCCCCGGCCCCGTTTGCAGAGGTGGCTGCGCAGTCCGAGAGTATCAGCCGGGCACTTCAGCAATCCGGCTGCATGCTGAACAACGCGCTGATGACACTGTCGCTGCTCGCGTTGGTCGTCATCCCTGAAATCCGCTTGTCGGATCAGGGGCTTGTCGTGATAGGAGCGGACGGTATCCGCAAAGTATCTCTTTTCGTGGAAGAGGATGCAGCGGAAGCCTGATAGAACACGTAGCCGGGGGTTGTCCCACAAGGTCAAAGACCCAGGGGATAGCCCCTGTTTTCTGTATATAAAGTCTTCGATTCCTTAATAAATGCTCGAGGAGCGGTGAGCAGATGCATCCCTATTATCGTTCATTAGAAAAAATGGCTCATCAAGCCTCGATTATAGAGCAGGATTGGGATAGATTTGTAGAACGAACCGATGTGAGGCATGTACAGCAGGGAACGTATCTTATCGAGGCTGGTGAACCTGTGCAGCATGCTTATTTTTGTGTAGAAGGATTATTCCGTTTGTTCTATACATTAGCGGATGGCAGAGAATATAATGTTGGTTTTTCGCCTGAAGATGATTACGTAACCTCCTACGGGGCGATGGTCACAGGAGAAAGATCGACCTTTACAATCGAGGCTATGGAGGATTCGGTAGTCATTGAAATTCCATATCTCGTGTTGAAGGAGCTTATGGATACAAGCCATATGTGGGAAAGATTCGTTCGCAAGAGTGTGGAGAGACTGTACATTCGCAAAGAGGAACGGGAACGCGAATTATTGTATCTTTCTGCTAAGGAACGTTATCACGCCTTTCTTCTCAAATACCCCGGATTGGACAAGCGAATTGCACAATATCATATCGCTTCTTACATAGGTATATCCCCTGTATCCCTTAGTCGTTTGCTGCGCAGCGATCCGTATTAACCTATGTTAATGCGGCTTTGCAGACAAGCAGCGTACAATAATGATAAATTCATACAAGCTTCACTAAAAAGGAGACAGGTATATGCGGTATATGATGATTGTATTATTGGAATTTTATCCTTCCTGGTTGGCTTTGCCTCGGGAAGAACGTCGCAAACATGCGGGGGCCTTGCAAGCTACCATTCAAAAATACAGCGAGCATGTTCAGGTTCGTTTTTTTGATGCAGAAGCGCTGCCGGGCAAGGATTATACTGATTTTGTTATATGCGAAACGGAAGATATGAAGCAGTATCACTATATGTGGGAAGAAATTCGTGACTCCCAGCCGTATACCAAGGGGTACATGAAGATTAAGAATGTGATAATGGGCATGGAAAATGCTTTCCAGTCTTATGAATCAGAAATACTACAGATGGAAAAATAAACACCCACACCTCTTTCAATCTAAATTTAAAAGTTTAGCTTGTGGTGCTTTAAACAAGACGGTTCCTATGCTGTTTATATTCAGCTGGGAATTCGTCTTTTATCTTTTTGGAGATGAAATTTCCGGTTGAGGTTTCGATGAATAATATCGCTTTTAGCGAGAAGCTATGATCAGTGATATAGCAGCCCGAACCAACTTGCTTTCACTAAATGCGAGTATAGAAGCAGCAAGGGTATGAAGTGATTTATTTTGCAAGTACAAAGTTACTTGAAACAGTGATCATATATAGAGTATTGTGTAATGACGGGTTAGACGAAACTCACTCATCCTAAAGGAACAGGTTGAGTGCTAATAAAATTGCTCGCAACAATTGGTTACGCCCCTATTAACATATACTATACAAAATTAAAAGAAAACGAATAATAACAAAACGTTGTGAGTTCGTGGTTGGAGGATTTATTATGTCGAAAAGTGTTTCTACGTCCTTTATTATCATTATAGGATCAATGCTATTTGCCTTATTTTTTGGTGCAGGGAATCTAATCTTTCCACCTATGCTTGGTCAAATGGCTGGAAAGAATGTATGGATAGCCAATGCGGGCTTCTTGGTTACCGGAGTTGGTTTACCGTTACTAGCCGTCACAGCCTTTGTTTTTTCGGGAAAAAGCGATTTGCAGACCTTAGCGAGTCGTGTACATCCCGTATTCGGTATTGTCTTTACAACGATCCTTTATCTTGCCATTGGCCCTTTATATGCAATTCCTAGAACCGGTAGCGTGTCATTTGAAATTGGAGTAAAGCCTTTTTTTACAAACGATGCAGATCATTCTGTCGCACTTTTTGTATTTACTATCCTTTTTTTTGGAGTTGCATGCTTGTTATCACTTAACCCTACAAAAATTATTGATGTAATCGGAAAGTTTCTAACACCCATTAAATTGACCTTCATTGGATTACTTGTGGTTGTATCTCTTATTCACCCAATAGGAAAATTCCAGGAACCTGCTGAGGGTTATACATCGCATGTCTTTTTCAAAGGCTTCCAAGAGGGTTATTTAACATTGGATGCTCTTGTAGCCTTTATTTTTGGAATTATCATTGTGAATGCAATTAAGGAAAGAGGAGCTACTACTAAAAAAGAGTTGATGATCATTTGTGCCAAAGCGATAACTATTGCGGTTATACTCTTAGCCTTTATCTATACGTCTCTTGCATATATGGGAGCTTCTAGTGTTGAAAAATTGGGTGTTTTAGGAAATGGCGCTGAGGTGTTAGCCAAGGTTTCATCCTATTATTTTGGATCTTACGGTTCTATTTTATTGGGCTTAATGATTACAGTAGCGTGCTTAACGACAAGTGTGGGGCTTATTACTTCCTGCTCTTCCTTTTTCCATGGATTATTTCCAAAAATCTCTTATAAAAGAATAGCTGTCATGTTATCTATTTTTAGTACTCTTGTAGCCAACATAGGTTTAACACAGCTCATTAAGGTTTCAACGCCAGTATTGATGACAATATATCCTATTGCTATTTCTCTAATATTTTTAACGTTTTTACATCCCGTATTTAAAGGAAAGTCCGAAGTATATCAGGGCAGTTTGATATTAACCTTTATCATTAGTCTATTTGATGGCTTGAATGCTGCTGGAATAAAAATTAAAGTAATTAATGACTTTTTCACGCAGCTTCTTCCATTATATGATGTAGGGTTAGGGTGGTTAATCCCCTCTGTTTTAGGAGGAGTAGGGGGCTATATATTTTATTATGTTAAGAGAAGAAAAATAGCTCTAATACTTATAAAGCCAAAAAAATAAATGAATTGCTTAGCAGGCAATTTAGATATTTTCATCAATTCGGTCTGATTAAGCATTTCAGTCTGTTATATAAGGGACAGCAAGCGCCTGATCCGCTTCATGCTGCTTGCGGTACTGCGAAGGAGTCAGGCCGTTCCATTTTTTAGAGGTCGCAATAAAATAGCTTAGATTGTCAAAGCCAACATCCAGCGCGATATCAACTACTTTGCGGTCACTTTGCTCCAGCAACCTGCAAGCCTTCTGAATCCGATGATAGTTGATATATTCAACCGGGCTTTTCTGAACCATCTGCTTAAAAAAACGGCAAAAATGCCCCTCACTCATTCCGATCTCATCGGCGACCTCACGCAGCCGAATGGGTTCATGGGCATGACTGTTGATGTACGCCAGTGCTTTTTTGATCCGTTCGACCTTGCTGCGTTGACCCGCCATAATGACGTCCGCTCCGTTAGCGGGTTTCATATGTGGATACAGGCTGGCGATTATGCCATAGAGCTGTGCTTTGGTCGTCAGCTCACGGGCAGGTGTGTTCTGCTCATGGCTGGTGATGATGCGCCGCAACGCGGTCAGCACCTCCTGCTCCCAAGGCTGCACGCCACGAATATGGGCAGGCGGGAATGGGGCTGGTTGACTTTACAAATCCGGCTGCGGTGGCCTGGTATCAGGATAAGCTGAAGGTGCTGCTGGATCAGGGCGTGGATTGCTTCAAAACCGACTTTGGTGAGCGTATTCCTACGGATGTCGTCTATTATGACGGCTCGGACCCGGTGAAAATGCATAACTATTACACCTATTTGTACAACAAGGCTGTTTTTGATGTACTGGAGGAAAAGCTGGGGAAAAATGAAGCGGCGTTGTTTGCACGTTCTGCTACAGCCGGGGGACAACAGTTTCCGATCCACTGGGGCGGCGATTGCTCGTCGACGTATGAGTCGATGGCGGAATCACTGCGGGGCGGCTTATCGCTTGGTTTGAGCGGCTTTGGCTTCTGGAGCCATGACATTAGCGGCTTTGAACTAACGGCTGCGCCGGACGTGTACAAACGATGGGTACAGTTTGGACTTCTGTCCTCTCACAGCCGTCTACACGGAAATGAGTCGTACCGCGTGCCTTGGCTGTTCGACGAAGAATCGGTGGACGTAGTGCGCAGCTTTACCAAGCTCAAATGCTCGCTGATGCCGTACCTGTACTCGTCGGCGGTGGAGTCCTCGGTAAAAGGACTGCCGATGATGCGGGCTATGGTTTTGGAATTTCCGCAGGACCCAACCTGTGCAACGCTGGATCTGCAATACATGCTGGGAGATTCCATCCTGGTGGCTCCAATCTTTAATAAAGAAGGAGATGTGCAGTATTACGTACCAGAGGGTCAGTGGACGAACTTATTGACGAATGAAAGCGTAACGGGTGGGCGTTGGGTCAACGAGCATCACGATTTTACAACCCTGCCTGTGCTTGTGAAGCCGAATACGCTGCTCGCGATCGGTCATGAGGACAGCCGTGCGGATTATGATTACGCGGAGCAAGTGGCACTCCATTTGTTTGCGCTTGGTGAGGATCAGCAGGCACGGGCCGTTATCGTGAATACGTCAGGGCAAGAAGAACTGATTGTCACTGCCAGCCGCAAGAATTTGACCATTACTGTGAGGGCAGAGGGGGCTGTTAAGCCTTGGTCGTTAGTTCTGCGCGGTATCCACGAGGCTGTTCAAGTGGAAGACGGCAGCAGTCGGTCGGGGAACCAGGGTGTAATCATTACACCTGCCTCGAGTGGACAGCAGGAGCTTATCATTCACTTGGGCTAGGTAAGGCACTCGTTCGCGTATAAAATTTGCATAGTATAGCGATTGGATCGCAGAAAAGGGTTTGCCTGATTAAACTGGCAGACCCTTTTTTGCACTTGTGTTGTCTATTAAGGGATTTTCAACTTTGATTGTGATTTGCCGTCTATGCTTGCTGGAGCAGCAGCGGTACAATATACTGCCGGAAAATATCTACAGGGGTTCGTTTCTTTTTGAATTTATCAGCGGTAACGACAACTACCATGTCATATGACGGGACGACAACAATATATTGGCCACCAAAGCCGAGTGCGTAATAATACGCTATTTCAGTGTTTTTTGCTGTTTTGTCTAACCCTGGATCGTCCAAAAAGGAAGAGGTCCACCAGTGCCAGCCGTAAAATGCTTTTTGTGGTTTGGCGGCCGGAAGGAACGGACGGGTGGAGGAACGGACCGTCTCCGTTTGGATGAGCTGGCGTCCGTTCCAGCCTCCTTCGTTCAGATAAAGCCGTCCGAATTTGAGCATGTCCATCGGCTTGAGACGTAGCCCGAAGCCTCCAGTATGAGTGCCTTGAGGGTCGGTTTCCCAATAGTAGCTCTCGATACCGAGTGGTTGGAATAATTGCTGCTCGGCAAACTCAGCCACCTTTTGTCCGGAGGTATAACGCAGTATAGTGGCCAAAAGCTGGGAACAGCCAGAACTGTACTCCATTTTTGTACCCGGCATGTCTGATAGTGGCTGTGAAAGTACAAATTGCACCCAATCTGAAGTTTTGCTCATGGTCGGAAAAGAATTTTGTCCGCCAAATTCCATCCAGCTAAAGCCTGCGGACATTGTCAGCAGATGCTCAATCGTAATATCACGCTTTTGAGGATCATTGTCCCCGGTCAACCTGGGGAAAAATTCGAGGATCGGCGTGTCCCAATGCGGTACGATGTGCTGGTCCATGGCGATACTGACTAAGGCTGACAGCACGCTTTTGGTACAGGAATTTATTTTATAAAGTTCATTAGCGATTTCAGGCTCACGATAGTATTCCAATATCAAGTTCCCCTGTTGCTCAATCAGGCAACTACGGGTTTCTAGCCCGTAAAGCTCGTGAATAAGCGAGGTAAGCTCCAAACTTTTCATGCAGGTCCTCCTTGAATTGGGGCTTATGGGCATACAAATACATAGTATATCATTTTAATCATTTAAATCCGACAAATAAAAGCCTGAAAACTTCAAAAAAACGCTGAATTAAACGATATATAATAAGTTGGGCATTTTATTCAGACATAACTGGGGGACCGATTTATGAATTTAACAATTAAGACCAAGATGATTCTTAGCGCGCTGCTTATTCCAGGTGTGATTGCGGCCATGCTGCTGACAAATTACATTTTAAGCGTACATAGCGAGAACGAGTACAAGGATATTTTGAACCGTGAGGAGACGATTGCATATAACTCAAAGTCGCTTCAATTTTTGTTGAACGGGATATCCAATGATGAGCGGGGATATTTGCTAACTCGGGACGAGCAGTACGGGCAAGAGATCGAAAAGAAACAGAGTGAAATTGTGAAGCTGCTCCAGGAGACGGAAGCTTTGCTTAATACAGGCAGTGAGGATATGAAGAAAAAGATGGCTGATCTCAAGACAGAGATCAATAGCTATATGAACCAGGTTCATAGCTTAGTGACTACAGCCGGGTATCGGAATACAAGAGACACATTCCCGCCGTTTTCCGATTTGCTAAATGAATTTGAAAACGAACGAGTTTTGCGCAAGCAGCTTGATGTAAAGGTGATAGCCTTCGTCAAAGCTCAGGATGACATGGTCGGGGCGAAAGTACAACAGGCACACCGAACGATGACGAACACAACCTTGATTACGAGCATCGTAGGATTTCTTATTATCATTTATAGTGTTGCACAATCCATCATTTTGATTCGTTCCATTCGTCCGTTACATCATATGAATGAGCAGTTGTTGGAAATGTCGAAGGGCGGAGGGGATTTGCGAGGCCGACTTGATATTACGTCCAAAGACGAGATCGGCATGATTGCCAGCTCTTACAATAAGCTGATCGAGGGATTTCGCAATATTATAGTGGATGCCCAGGATACGGCGCGTACATTATCCGTCACCGCTGAGCGGGTTAGCGTAAATACCGGGGAAATGAACCAGGCCAATCGTCATACTTCCGGGATCATGGAAGAGCTTGCGTCTGGTATGGAGCATCAGGTTGATGATATTGCACGAACCACAGATACCGTGAAGGAGCTTGCCCATGAACTGGAGCATATTGCAGTGACAAGCCAGCAGGTGTATGAGTTGTCTGATACGGTTACTAAAGAAGCGGCAGCGGGGGAACAATCGATAGGTCAGGCCATGCGTCAAATGGTAAAAGTCAGCGAAAGTGTAGACAGCTCTGCACAAGCTGTACGTTTGCTCAGTGAACAGGCCGAGCAGATTGGAATGATCGGCTCCGTCATTACCGGAATTGCCAAGCAGACAGGAATGCTTGCGCTTAACGCGTCCATTGAAGCGGCAAGAGCGGGAGAGCAGGGCAAAGGCTTTGCGGTGGTAGCCTCAGAGGTAAGAAGATTGGCTGAGCAGGTAACGGTCTCGGCAGCGGAAATCACACATTTTGTGCAAAATATTCAGGATCATGTCGGGAATGTGTCATCAAGTATGGAGGCCGGGACGGTTGAAGTGCAGTCCGGTGTAAAGGTCATGCAATCCGCTGAAACAGCATTTCGTCAGATTGGAAGCTCCATTCACCAGGTCAGCGAACAGATTCACGGTGTAAATCGGTCAGTGGAGCAGATGTCGGGCAGCTCAGAACGGATGGTGGAAGCCGTAGAACGTATTCGCGAGGTTGCGGAGCGGTCGGCAGGGGGAACGCAGAGCGTCAGCGCAGCGGCTGAGGAGCAGCAGGCTTCCATGGAGGAAATTGCATCATCTATTCACACGCTGGCGGATATGTCGCAGCTCCTGAATGCAAGGGTCGGAGGATTTAAGGTATAGCCGCATAAATCTACACCTATGTAAACACAATAATACCTGTTCCAAGAATCTGTACAGCTGTGTTATTACTTGTACAAAGGTGGTAACGGGATGCAACAAAATAAAGGAATCCTGCTTGCATTAGGTTCCATCCCGCTGATGATGACGCTGGGTAATTCGATGCTGATTCCTGTATTGCCGGAAATTGGACGTAAGCTGCATGTCAATTCTTTTCGCATAAGCATGTTGATTACGGTATATGCGGTGGTGGCTATTTTGCTGATTCCGATTGCAGGCTACCTATCCGACCGATTTGGACGCAAAGCGGTGATCGTTCCCAGCTTGGTGCTGACGGTCATAGGAGGGGGGATTTCTGCAGCGGGAGCATGGCTGCTTCAAGATATGGCAGCGTATTGGACCATTATAGGAGGTCGCCTGCTTCAGGGCGCGGGAGCGGCAGGAGCTTTTCCAATCGTCATTCCGCTTGTGGGTGATCTGTACGAGGACGAGAATGAGGCCAGCAAGAACCTGGGTGTGGTTGAGACCTATAATACATTCGGAAAAGTGTTAAGTCCGATACTCGGTGCCGCATTGGGAGCAGTTCTGTGGTTTTTACCACTGGCGGTGATTCCGGTCCTCTGTCTGATTTCGCTTATTTTGGTGCTTTGGCTGATCCATGTGCCTAAGCGCAAGAATCAACCGACTACGTTTCGAGAGTTTGCCGGAAAAGTAAAGCAGGTGCTTGCCGAAAAAGGACGCTGGCTATACGCTATTTTCGCCATGGGCGGCATTTGTATGTTCGTCATTTTTGGCGTTCTATTCTACCTATCCGACATACTGGAAAGTCGTTACAACCTTCATGGAGTCTGGAAAGGCTTTGTGCTTGCCATCCCGCTGGTTTCCCTTTGTCTGTGCTCCTATTTGGGGGGCAAGATCATTGGCAAGCATAAGAAGCGCATGAAATGGATTGGCTTGAGCGGTTTGGTAATATTGACGATCAGCTTTGCTATTCTCGGATTTTTTGAACATATCTATGTGGTGATCGGCTTGTTTACTCTAGGGGGCGGGGGAATTGGGCTAGCACTGCCTTGTTTGGATGCCTTGATTACAAAGGGAATTGAAAAAGAAGAGCGTGGAACGATTACTGCCTTGTACAGCAGCATGCGCTTTGTTGGGGTGTCGCTAGGTCCACCGGTTGTATCCCTACTGCAGGGCCGCAGCGGACATGGTCTGCTCTTTGGCGTGATGGCCGGAGTGGGAGGGATTGCTGCTCTGTTGATGCTGCTGGCAGTCAAACCTGAGCAGGATGAAACAGCGGATGACCCATCCGTTAATCGTAGGAAAGCGACCGAAGAGCTGACAGGAGTTTCAAAAGAAAAGCCGCTTTCTTCCAAGCTAAGACGCAAAACTCCTGCGAAATAAAAACAAATAGATTTCAAAATGAAAAAGCACCCGGGACGAAACATGGTATAGGATGCTTTTTCATTACCCCTCAAGAGGTATATGTGTTTTAGACTTGCGGCTTGCGATGATTTGAATGACATAGATCAGCAAGAACAGCACAATAAACAGCGAGGAAAGACGGTACATCCACGCATAATCACTTGCTTTGGCGATAATGCCGAGGATAAGTGCTCCGGCTGCAACCCCGAAATCGAGGGAGTTGAGAAACATACCGTTTGCCATGCCCCTCTGCTTGGGAGATACGACCTGAATCATCCAGGTTTGCAGGGTCGGTTGCATGACACCGAAACCGATGCCGTAGCAAAGAGCAGACAGATACATGAAGGCATCACTGTGAGCATAGGAAAGCAGGATCAGCCCGCCAATCAGAAACAGGGAGCCAGGGATGAGTATTGCTTTCGCCCCTTTTTTATCGTAAATACGGCCCGAGAAGGGACGCACGACCAGCACGGATATCGCATTGAACAGGAAAAAGTAGGCCGGGTGCGAAAGATTGGCTTCATCCCCGTAAAGCGCCATAAAGCCGATTAATCCGCCATACGTGATAGACATCAGCATGTTCAGTAAGGCAGGAATCCATAACTTGCGGTTCAATGCCGGTTTTCGTCCCTCTTCCAAAGGAACCATCGGCGGTTCGATATGCCCTTTGGGCAGCGTACGAACCAGCCAGTAGGCCAGTGGAAAAATAACAATAATCACGGCTGCTGTCGAATATACAAGCAGGTTAAAGCTGCCGTATTGCAGCATGGATATGCCTATGGTCGGGCCAATGGACATAGCCAAACTGGTGGACAAACTAAAAAATCCCATTCCTTCACCAAGACGTTTGGATGGAATCACGTCAGACGCCATCGTTGGAAAGGCGGTGCTGCTCATGCCGAAGCCGATCCCAAACAGCATACGCATGAGCAGAAGCACTGCAATCGTCGGTGATACACTGTATCCCAGCGTTCCTACAAGAGCAAACAGTAGTCCGACGAAAATCAGAATGCTACGGTGTCCTTTTTCCAGCATGCGGGCAGAAAAAAGCCTTGCAGCAATTGCGCTCAGAGCGAACAGTGTCGTAACGAGACTGACCTGGATGGAGGTGGCGTGGAATGCATTTTTCACATAGGAAGGAATGGAAGATACGATCATTTGTAATTCCAGAAACAAAAATAGATTGGAAACCGTAAGAACGATAAATTCCTTGGTCCAAAGAGGTTGCTTGCCTTGTTGCATATTAATCGTTCTCTCCTTGTTTCTCTGATTCGCTTATGTTGGTGTGAATTTGTAAAAGAGTTTGGCGGAACAGCTTCAAATCGTCAGAAGAAATTCCCTTTACAAAATCTTCGTTGGCATCACGTTCGACAGGAAGTGTCTTCTCAATAAGCTGTCGGCCTGCCTCAGTCAAGTGAAGCAAAAAGGCCCGGCGATCCTGTCGACTATTCACACGCTGTACCCAGCCCTTCTTGTCCAGCAAATCAATAATTCGGGTTGTAGTAGGCTGATCCTTGACGGCCTTGGCTGCAATTTCCTTCTGATTTAAACCCTCGGCCTGATAGATTTGGTACAGAACCGACCATTGCTCTGGGGAAATATCATACGGTTTAAGGCGATGTGTGAGCTGTTGACTCATTTTGCGATGAGTAATCCCCAGCAGCATGCCAATGGAACAATCGGGAGGCAAGTTATGCATAAGCAGCCCCTTTCTGTTTTTCCTTAATATATATTTCGAAATTAATTAGTTGTCAAAACAATTATATGGTCAACAAGTTGTTTTGTCAAAAAAAGTTGTTCAGCCTTTATACAAGGCCAAAAAAACAGCCCGCAATATACGGGCTGTTTGTGTAACGCAATATCGTTTTGCCATGAATGGCGAATTAAGCCTTAGGTACAGTTTCCCAGTCCTTCAGGAAGCGTTCAATACCGCTGTCTGTCAGCGGGTGTTTCCACAGGGAAGGAAGCAAGGAACCTGGGATAGTGGCGATATGGGCGCCAGCCAGAGCAGCATCTTCCACATGCTTGATGTTACGGATCGAAGCCGCGATGATTTCGGATTTCAGGCCATGAATGTCCAAAATTTGTCTCAGCTCACGAATCAGCTTCATACCGTCAACAGCGATATCATCCAGACGTCCTACGAATGGGCTGATAAAAGTAGCACCAGCTTTGGCAGCCATCAAACCTTGAGCTGCGGAGAAAATCAGTGTTACATTCGTTTTGATTCCGTTTTTGGTCAACTCGTTGCAAGCGTACAAGCCGTCTTCGGTCATAGGCAGCTTGATCACGACGTTAGGGGCCCATTTCGCAATGTCATAAGCTTCCTTGAGCATATCTTCAGCTTTCAGTCCAATAACCTCAGCGCTTACGGGACCTTCAACGATACTGCAAATCTCCTGAATGACTTCCTTGAACACTCGGCCTTCTTTGGCAATCAGCGAAGGGTTCGTTGTTACACCATCAACCAGGCCCAAACGTTCAATACGTTTGATTTCTTCAATGTTACCAGTATCCAAGAAAAATTTCATTTGATTTCCTCCTCAGGGTTTTATATTACATAATACATAATCAAAACATGTGCATAAAGCATATTTAAATGTAGCTTATTGCACACGTTAAACTTATAATTAGTATGTATTACATTTGTAATTGTGACACATTTTAAATTTGAAAACAAGCGGTCTATGATTAAAATTTGATGAATTGTCGGAAACTGCTGAAACATGCCGATCTATGTGTATCTATAATGTATACTACCCCATTTTATAAGGAGGTAATCATTATTCAACTGTCCGAAAGACAGCGTGAAATTGTTAATATTGTCCAGCGCCTGGCGCCTGTTACGGGGGATAAAATTGCTGAAGAGCTGGGGTTGACACGACCGACTCTCCGTTCTGATCTTGCTTTGCTCGTTATGCTCGGCCTGGTGGATGCCAAGCCCAAGGTAGGATACTTGCCAGGACAGTACCCAAAATATGATAGTCATGTTGGCAGCATGCTGAAAAAGCTGACTGTCGCTGATATACTTAGTGAACCGATCCTGATATCTGGCGATGCTACCGCCTATGATGCGGTGTTAATGCTATTTCAGCAAAATACAGGCACGCTGATGGTCACAGGGGAGGAGCAGGAGCTCATCGGCATTGTTACCCGCAAGGATTTGTTGAAGGTCATGCTAGGGGATACCGATCTTCACACCGTCCCGGTGACCATGGCTATGACGCGGCGGGCACAAATGACGACGCTGCTTCCGGGTGATTCTTTGCTGGAGGCCATATCAAGGCTGGTCCGTCATCAGGTCAATTGCCTTCCGGTTCTGGACGAGCAATGTACCTCCACAGCTCAAAATCAGGAACTGGTGGGACGGGTTACAAAAACGGATATCATGAACGCTATTCTAGGCTTGACGGAGGAAAGGACATAAAACCATATAAGGGGGCCTTATATGTACTGGTTGGCCATGCTGACGATGCTGATTGACCATGTCGGGCTTGTGTTTTTCCCGGCAGATCCGGCTTGGAGAATTGCCGGCAGGCTCGCTTTTCCCATCTATGCGTACGCCCTGTATATGGGGTATGACCGGACAAGAGATATGCGGAGCTACATGCTCCGTCTCCTTGGGCTCGCCCTGATTTCCCAACTACCCTATATGCTGGCATTTGATGTGTATAGGCCGAATGTAATTTGGACGCTGTTGGCTTCGTTGCTGGCGCTGGCTGCCGCGTCCCGCTTGAAGCATTGGGCCGCAATTACGTGTCTTTATGTCGTGACGGCTCTGGTGATGGAGCTTAGCCTGATGGATTATGGAGCCTATGGCCTGTTGCTTGTCCTTATTTATCGCTATACACGTTCATATAGGATGGTTGGAGCCCATTTTGCCTTGAACGTGGTATATGATCTGGTGCACCACGCGAATATCCAGCATTTTAGTCTGCTGTCCAGCATTTTGATTGCATGCTTTGCATCCGAAAAGAGCGGATTTTATAGTCGGGTTCCACGTTGGTTGTGGCGCAGCTTTTACCCGGTGCATTTGGCTGTTATTGCGGTGATTCGCATTTGGCCCTCATTCTAATCTCATCAACCCAAAAAGGAACCTTTCAACCATAGCATACATGGTTGAAAGGTTCCTTTTTTATCATAAAAATGAGCTAGACAACGTTTGTGTTAGGATACCGTGTTGGGGCCTTGGGCAAAAGGCAACGGCCGAAGGGGAGCACCCTCCTTCATATATTGCACCAAGACTTCCGGAATGTTATGGATTCCGCCTGCATTAACGCGATAGCCATTCGTCTGTCCCGGCGAATTAATGCCACGTTTTACCGTGAACGTAACGTCTATGCCCAAGGAGCGGCAAATATCCAGCGTTTCCTTGGTATATCCGCCATAAGGGAAGGCAAGTACCTTCTGATCATTGTGCAGATGCTTGAACAGCTTCTTGTCAGCCGTGTCCAGATCGGTGTAAACTCGCTGTTTAAACTCATCCTCGGTTTCCATCCGTCCCAGTTTTTTCGAATACACCGGAGCCATCAGAAGCGGCTTTTGCTTGGTGCGTGCTGTGTTGGAGTATCCGTATGCATGCTGGTCATTGGTATGATTATAAAAGTCAATCCCCTCGGCATGCATTTGTGCGATTTGATCCCATGTCAGCTTACGAATACCAATGTGCTTGGGATTGCTGATTGTGGATGTGATGAGAAAGTTGGTTGCCGGTACGCGGTATTCTTTTAACACGGGGAAGGCGTCCGTATAAAAGGATTCATAGCCGTCGTCAAATGTCATGAGTACCGCGTTATCAGGAACCTTGGCTTTATTTAAAATAAAGTTCGTATATTCTTTCATCGTAATCCAGTGGAAGCCGTTTGCTTTCATTTCGTCCAACTGCTTCTTAAAATTACTGAGCTTCAGTGCACCGGGATCAGGTGGAGACTTAGTCACCTCATGGTACATCAAAACAATGACTTTGTTTTGGTAATATACTTTATCCGGTGTAGGCGTCAGTGAGAATAGATGGCGTACCAGTCGATCCGCATTAGCCGTGCGTGTGCGGTGAGTTCCTTTGGCTACAGGCGTGTGATATATGGTACGTGCTTCATACACCAAAATTCCTAAAACAGCCATCAAGCCTATGATCAGTAGCGCTCTTTTGAAAAAAATGTGTTTCATGTGAATGATATCCCCCGCATGCAAAAAATTCTGAGAATAGAGGCAATGCTAAATTTAAAACTAAAATATAGTGTATCATACCTAACCCACGCGGGGGAAATATCACAACTTTGTTACCTCTGTGTTGCTTTTGCGGATATTTTGGATGAAGCCGGGAAATAACCGATCTCAACGGCGTGCTGGATCAGGTTCCGAATAAACTTCAGGTCGGTTGCCGGGCATTGAACGCCCGTCTGCTCCAGTATTGACGCGGTTACAGTGCATCCGTACCGATAAGCAGAATCTTTGGCTCCGTCGCCTTCGAGCTGTCCCATAGCAAGATGAAGCGCATCCTCCTGAATGCCAGAAGACGGATTTAGCAGCCAGGTGCTGTAATCGTCAAAAGGCAGGGTTTCCACGACATAACCAAGCTTGTTTACCATAGCAATCAGCTCGTCATATGGAAGTGGGTTCGGATTGCAGATATGGAAAACGCGGTTCGCGCTTTTTGGATGAACGGACAGCTCTACAATCGCCCGGCTGGCATAATCAATCGGCGTGAAGTCTGTATGCCAATCAGCCTGTGGTGCCTTGCCCAGCAGCAACATAGCTTTCATCATACGATAGTATGCATTGCTGTCGATATTACGCTGGAAGCGCCCGTTCTCCGAGTGGGCCGTCAAATTACCTGCGCGATAGATGGAGACAGGCGTACCTGCTTGAGCCGCTTGGAACAACAGCTTTTCTGCCGCCAGCTTACTGTTCGTGTACAGGTTGTCCACATTCAGATCCTCCGGGAAGGAGGACAGATCCAATACCGATTCCCATTTTCCCTCATTGGCTAGATCCTCCGGTATGCCCATTGTTGAGACATGATGGAAGGATACTCCTGGCTTCGCTTGGGCGATTTTCAGCAGCTCCAGCGTCCCGGTCACATTCGTACGATCAAAGGCTGCTGAATCACCAAAATGGCGAACGTCAGCGGCGCTGTGAATGATGCCGTCGATTTGATGCTCCAGCATATGACGGTCTGCAGAGGAGAGGCCAAGATCCGCCTGTTCCAGATCTCCATACACGGGTTTGACTCGTCCTTCGATCAAGTCAGAGATATGGGGTCCGAAATACCCTGTCATGACAGATTGAATACGCTCGATACCGGATGGTCCCTCCTGAGAAGGGCGTACCATCGCATACACCTGGGCTTCTGTCCGTTGAAGCAGTTCATATAGAATGTGTGAACCAAGATAGCCTGTAGCTCCGGTCAACAGAATAACACGCATGTCGCGCACTTCAGCCATATCCGAAGTGCTGGACAGCTCAATCGGATGCTCATTCAGGTCAGTTTTTTCTTGAGGAACCGCCACTGGTTTGCGTTGCGGAGCTTGTTCTGCACCTAATTGCTCCACGTATTCTGCAAGCTCACGAATGGTTTTATAGCGGAAAAAATCTCCGATACGCAATGCGCCATAACGCGGCTTCAAAATAGCCAGCACATGAATGACACGAAGTGAATCGCCCCCGATCAGAAAGAAATCATCGGTCGCGCCAATATTGTTTTTGCCAAGCACTTGTGCCCATGCTTCCGCAATGAGTGTTTCGGTCCCTTCCCGGACAGGCTCCCCGCCAAATGAAAGGTCAGATGCTTCAGGAAGCGGGCGCAGGGCCAGCTTTTTCCGGTCGATCTTGCCCGTTGGTGAAATTGGCATAGCCTCCAGATGCACGACATGGCTCGGTACAAAATAGGAGGGCAGCTTGCTCCCGATATAGGACTGAATTACATCCTGCGGGATGGATTGTCCATCCGAAGTGGTGAAATAGCCCACCAGCATATTTTGATCGGTATGATCCTTAACAGCTACGACAGCCACGTCCTGAACACCCGGATGCTTGGAAAAATGGTCCTCAATCTCTCCAATTTCGATCCGGTTCCCCCGAATTTTGAGCTGTGAATCCTTCCGGCTCACGTATTCAATTGTGCCATCTGGCAGCAGCTTGGCGATATCGCCCGAGCGGTACATTTTTTCACCCGGAACAAAAGGGTTGTCCACGAACGATTGAGCTGTACGCTCCGGCTGATGGAGGTAGCCATGGGCCAACGCAGGCGTAGCGATGCACACTTCACCTGGAATATTGACAGGACACAGCTTGTTGTCCTCGTTAACGATGTAGACTTTGTAATTGTAAATCGGTTTGCCGATCGGAATGTTAACGACATGCTCAGGCATAGCACCACGAACACGGTGGGTCGTCGTCGCTACGGTGCACTCGGTCGGTCCATATACGTTGACAATGTCTGTATCTGTACCGAATTTACTCTGGAAGGCTCGAACCTGTGAGCCGTACAGCGCTTCGCCTGCCACGGTAACAATCCGTACTTTGGCGAGTTTACGATAGCCTTCGTCTGATAAGTACGTAGACAGCTGATTAAAGAACACAGTCGGCAAAATCGTAATAATCGTCGTACCGGTGCGTGCGATGGCTTCTGCGAATTCTTCAACGGATACACGTTCTTCGGAGGACAGCAGGTACAGCTTTGCACCGTAGAACAAGGCTCCAATCGTATCCCAAACCGATGCATCGAAGCTATAGGTCGCGAATTGGGTCAATACATCCTGAGGTGTGATGTCGCAATCGCGTTGCACAACAGCCCCCAAGTTAACGACCCCGCGGTGAGCGATCAAGGCCCCTTTTGGTTTGCCTGTCGAGCCGGATGTGTAGATAACATAAGCGAGATCATCCGGGCCTACGTTAACGTTCGGGTTGCTTGCGGCATAACCCGCGAGTGGCCCGTTAATGGCTAAAATTTCTTTTACGGTATCAATAGACCCGCACAGTTCAGTCGCTTGCTCCATCAGTGCGGAAGTTGTCAGGACAAAGGGAGAACGCGTATCCTCAACAATGTAGCTGCTCCGGTCAGCGGGATGGGCTGGATCGACAGGTACGTACACGCCTCCGGCTTTCAGGATGCCGAGCAGGGAAATAACGGTCTCCAGGCTCCGTTCCATGAAGATGGTCACGAATTCGCCTTTGGCAAGACCCTTGGACAACAACACACGTGCGACCTGGTTCGCACGCTCGTTCAGCTCACGGTACGTATACTCTCCGGCGTGGGAAGCGATAGCTGGACAATCAGGATATTGTGAAGCCGCCTCCTCAAACATACCGTGAATGGTTTGATGCTCGGGGTACTTCACGACTGTATTATTTAAAGCTTCGTGAGCCGCCCGATCCGCATCAGACAATATATCAATTGAATTCACAAGAGCATGGCTGTGGGTTAGCGCGCCACGCAGAAGGATTTCAAAATATTCTGCATACCGGACAACCGTTGTTTCCAGAAGGAGTGAATCATCATACCGTATCTGTATTTGATAAGATCCATTATTTTTGCTGACAGCCCAGTCCATAATCCGGGATTCTGCGCCGCTGTCTGTGGGCAGATTTGTCGAAAATGACGTATCGGCCTGTGGTTCCGCCAGGTAAGCGTCAGACTTGCGAAGCATTTCCTGGAATAAGCCTGCCAGTTCATGAAAAGTCGTTTCCTTTTCCATCGTCAGTGAAGCTGTGAGCAGACCGGATTGAGGCACAAAAGTCGAAAAAGATACTTCTTCTTCTGCGGACAGGCGGTATACCCATGCGGTATACGCTGATAATAGCAACGCTTGCTTGTCTTCCGCCGCTGCTTGCTGGTTCAGATGCTCCGAGACGGACGGTTCTAGCTCTACCTGATAAGTAGAGTATGTATGCTTGCGTTGTGTACGTGCAAAATCCAAGGGAACCAGGAATGGGGATGGAGATGTTTGTGAACTGTTTTGTAGTAATGAAGCCATTACGCTTACCTCCTGAATGTTTGATGTCTTAATATTTAGGTAAAGTCAATAAATGCCTCCTATCCCTTCAAATGCATGAACAGGAGGGAGGCATTACAAAACGACTTACTTTTGAATATGAGCTTGAAGTCGATAGATGGTTGTTACGATTTAGTACGGCTGGTGTCCTTAATTTTGAAATAAGAAGTAATTTCCTGAAGCTCTTCAGACATGGACGTCAATTTATGGGACGAATCAATGATGGAGTCCAGAGAAGCCTTTTGCTCATCAACCGTTTGGGCAATATGAATGCTGTTGTTAGCAGTTTTACTCACGGTGGAAGAGAGATCATCCGCGGTTGCTGTCATTTCTTGTGTACCTGCAGAGATTTCCTCCGTAGCACTGGATACTTCTTGAATTTGCAATGCTACATTTTTAGTTGCTTGCAAAATGTCATTGAACAGCTCACCAGCCTGTCCAGCTACAACGATCCCATTCTGAACTTCAACGGTACCTTTCTCCATGGATGTCACGGCTTGCCCGATTTCACTTTGAATTTCTTCTATTAAAGATGTGATTTGTTTGGTTGCCTCCGCAGATTGCTCTGCCAACTTGCGAACCTCACTGGCAACGACGGCAAAACCTTTGCCTTCTTCACCGACACGTGCAGCTTCAATAGAAGCATTCAAGGCAAGCAGATTAGTTTGGCTTGAAATACCTGAAATCGTACCAATAATGTTACCAATTTCTTGCGAGCGGCTATCCAGCAGTTTAATAATACGGGATGTATTGGTAACAGAGTCTGTAATTAAATGCATTTGCGAAGAAACCTTGCCTACAATTTCGTTACCTTCATTAGAGCGTTTCTCGACCGAATTTGCTTCTTCTGCAACAGTAGCAGAGCTGGCTGCGATATTTTGGATGACCGAAGCCATTTCAGACATGGCTCGTGCGCTGTCTCCTGTTGCTTTTTCTTGTGCGCGGATGTTATCCGTAATTTCATTGATATTCTGATTAATAATGTTTGAATTAACACCGTTTTGTTCGCAGATTGCGAGCAGCTCTTTCGCTGATTCATTGACTTCATCCGTTGTCTGCTTCACTTTGGTCATGATGCTGTTAATATGGCTCACCATGTCATTAAAGTTCTGATTCACCAATCCCAAATCATCTTGGCCTGCACGAATTTGAACGTCCAGATTCCCTCTGCTTACTTCACTGATGCCGTACATCAGTTGCTTAATCGGTGTCAAAGTGCGTCTTACTACCCAATATTGAAGCGCCAGACAGATCAGTAGGAAAATGACCAAAATGGTAGCACCACTAATGAGCAACTTGGTCAATCCGGCAGGTACAGCACCGGCATCTGCATCGACAGCAAAATATGCAAAGATTTTGCCACTAGGATCTTTAATCGGAGTCATTAAAGTGGTCCATGTACCAAAAGAGTCATCATAGAAGCTGGTAAAGGTTGGTTTGCCGCTGTCCAGCATATCGGTCAGGCTTACTGCCACGACATTTGGCTGCTGGTACATGGCGCCAACGCCCATTTTTTCTTTCTCAAATGATTCTCTCAGATCGGTCGGCATCGCAACAATGGATGTCTGATCGCCGTCTTGCAGCTCCGTTCCAAAAATATAGGCATGAGAGATATTTGGATTCGTCGCCATGATACTATCCAGATAAGCACGGAGTTTGGTTTGAACAGGTCCGTCATAATTTTTTTCTTGAACGGCTTGGGTTACTTCATCTGCACTGATGCCCTTGGCCCATTTCAATGTGATTTTCTCCACTTGCCCGTGCAACTGGTCTATCAAAATCGTACGTTGGATCAAATAGCTGGAGACGATGAGGACTAGCCCGATCAATACGATGTTGAAGAATGATAATAATAAGTTCTTGGTGAAGAATGATAAGCTACTCCACTTTTTCAAAATGTTCCACTCCCTGGTTGTATTTTTGTATATGGTGTTGAACCGCTTATCGAATGAGATAATCAAGTTCCCCTCACAAACGAAGAATAGAGATAATAGGCACTTGAACTTTAAGTAATAGGTCTTTAGTCCTTTTATGTACAAGTATGATATCCCTATATATATGTCGTACAAAATGCTCTTGAAATGAATACCTTACACAATGAAAAATTAATTTTAATAGGTAATCGCTGAGTTTGTTTCAGTATATTCCAATTTATACTTCAACTTGAAATTTGTATTCGGTTCAGTCTACAAGCAACTGTTCAACAGAAACCATCATACTTTATAATAGAGTCAATTGCACATGCCAATTTGGGACATTTTTCATATTTAGCGTTGCAAATGCTTGATTTGTCGCGGTTTTTGTGAATTGTTTGCGAAATGAGCCCATATATCCATGCATAGGGAAGAGAGATAAGAAGCATGTCGAAGCTTACGACTGTAAAGGTTAAAAGTGATCATGCAGATCTGCATGAATTAATTCAGAGGCTGGATGAGGACTTGCTGGAAAGGTATCCTGCCGACGAAATTTATCTGGTTGATTTTTCCAATCCAAAAGTAAAAGAAATGATTTTCGCTGTTGTGTATATGGATGGAAAACCTGTTGCATGTGGAGGGCTTAGGCCTATAGATAAGGAAGAGATGGAGCTTAAAAGATTTTATGTCGATTCCTCTTATCGCAGGCAAGGAATTGGTGCCAGCCTGTTATCCTTTTTGGAAAATGAGGCTCAAAAGCAGGGAATTTTAAGGATCAAGCTGGAAACCGGCGCGGCTCAACCTGAATCAATTGCTCTCTATACCAAGCAGGGTTATGAACCCATTGAACGATTCGGCGAATATGAACACGATGTAAACAGTCTTTGTTATGGTAAAAAGTTGCATCTGTCCTTATAAAACGGTTTCATGTAAAATGAATGGTAAATCAATACTAGCCTATATAGCAGGAGAGATGATCATGAATTTGAAGCAAAAAGCGGCTGAAAAAGCAGTAGAGGCGATTCAGGATGGCATGAAAGTAGGACTTGGTACAGGCTCGACAGCTTATTGGGCTATTCAAAAAATCGGTGAGCGTGTAGCACAAGGATTACATATACAGGCTGTAGCTACATCCCAAGCCTCGGAGGATCTGGCCAGAGAGCTGGGAATTCCCATCATTCCGTTCGATCAGATTGGAAGGCTCGACGTTACCATTGACGGGGCAGACGAAGTGAATGAGCATCTGGTACTGGTTAAGGGCGGGGGCGGAGCTCTGCTGAGAGAAAAAATTGTGGAAAGCAACAGTGACCGATTAATCATTATTGTAGATGAGTCGAAGGATGTAAAGGTGCTGGGCACATTTCCCTTGCCTGTCGAGGTTGTACCTTTTGCCAGTGAGTGGACGTTGGAGGCCTTGCGGCAGACAGGTTGCCAAGCGGAATGGCGTATACAAGACGGCGAGCGTTTCCTGACGGATAACGGTAATTATATTGCCGATTGCCGTTATGGGACGATTGAGAACCCGCAAGAGTTGGAAATCCGATTGAATCAAATTCCGGGGGTCGTCGATAACGGATTGTTCATTAATATGGCGGATCAGGTCATTATCGCACGAGCCAATGGACAAATCGACATTCGTAATAAGTAATGCCAGGTACTCGACTGCTTCGTAGTGTGGCATGTGTGCTACTTATTTTATATACAGCGCTTCTAATATACTGGATGTTTCTCGGATTTGGGCGTACCCTGCGACCGGGACCTCCGTATTCGTATAATATCGTTCCATTGGATACAATTAGACAATATTGGAGGGCAATGCATTCGTTCCCTTTTCGGGTATGGGGTGTTAATTTGTTTGGGAATATTGGTGTATTCATTCCCTTCGGCGTTCTTTTGCCGATCATTTGGGTGTCCATGCGCAGGATAGGCAGACTGCTGTTAACGGTGGTGGCCGCGCTGATCATTCTTGAGGTGTCCCAAATGCTGCTAGGCGCAGGTACAATGGATGTGGATGATATCATACTGAATGTTGTGGGTGTATGTTGTGGCCGAGTTGGCTATGTATTTTTACGAAAAAGACTAGGGATTGCATCATAAAAAAGTCCTGTTCTTCGTACCGTCACCACATAAACTGGTGACGGGTGGAGAGTGGGCTTTTTTACTTCATGAATGACAACGTTCACGTAATAATGGTGAATTAATTCATTATGATCGCAAAAGAAGTAGGGATAAACGCTTAAACTTGACAAAAGCATGCAATTAATATATCTTTGAATAAAGATATGACTAACGGAGGCTGTTACTATGTCTGTAAAACCAGATGATCAGGACTTGGCGCTTAATTTGTTTGTTGTGCTGGCTCGTGCCTATAATTCGGTCACGTCCCGCACGAATCGTGATATTCATAGTCATGGATTGAATACAACAGAATTTGGTGTACTTGATCTGTTGTATTATCGCGGACCACAGCCCTTGCAAAAAATTGGGGAAAAGGTGCTCATTTCCAGTGGGAATATAACGTATGTCGTGGATAAGCTCCAGAAAAAAAACTTGCTCACCCGACGTGCATCACAAGATGATCGGCGTGTGATTTATGCAGAATTGACCGACGAAGGACGCCATTTCTTTGAGCAAATATTCCCACAGCACCATCGTGTTATTATGGAGACGGTGGACGGTCTGTCTGTGGAAGAGAAGGAGCAGGCCATCCATTTGTTAAAAAAGCTTGGACTAACCGCTGAGGGACAGAGCTGAGGGATAGAAAAATAACGACTCATAGGCTGCACACGTTCGGACTGCAGGTTAAATATGTTTTTAGATAAAATACCGTATTTCCGGTATTTTCAGAGTGTCGAGAAAGTCCAACGGACTTTCTCGACACTTTATTTTTTATTTGGGGAGACTCAACTTTTAAAACAAAAATCGATTTAAAACGATCTGAGGACCCATTTTTATTTGATCAAAATGGCCATTTTAAACCTCATTAAAAAAACAGGGGGTTTCTCGACAGCCTGAAAATACCGTATTTCCGGTATTTTATTTTTTTGTCGTAATTGGGGGAGTAGGGTTAATGTAGAGACGCAAATCAGGTATAATTATCTAATAGTCACGCTCGGATGTATTCCCCAGTTCCTGCTTACAGTTACAAATCGTTCTTGTCTGGGAAGGAGCTGTACATGAGTATACAGCAATATACAGCAGGAGAGTCCCTGCTAATGCAAGCAGGAGACTTGGCGGAATTGGTCACCAATTAATGATGATAATCCATTCTCGATGGATGTAGCTCAATATTTGGAATATTTGCTTGCAGGTAACCGCAGACAGGCTTTGAACCAGATTGTCCATTTGTTGGATGAAGGTGTATTCGACACATCTACAAATATATTTTTCGAATTTCACAATATGAACTGGGTCGACTGTGGCATGAAGGCAAAATCACCGTTGGACAAGAGCATTTTTGTACGGCTGCTACTCAATTTATTATTTCCAGCCTGTATCCCAGCTGGATCGGTAATGGAAATAAGGGACTCAGTCTGGTGGCGGCTTGTGTAGGCAGTGAGCAGCATGAAATTGGCTTGCGTATGCTGGCTGATTTATTCGAGATGGATGGTTGGGATACGTATTATCTAGGTGCTAATGTGCCTGATTGGAGTTTGGTTCAGGCAATTGTGAGTTATAAGGCGGATGTGGTGGCCATCTCGGCTACTATGGCTTACCCTTCAATCTCGATCCACGCCTGTGGGAGAAATTAGGGGCAGATGGAAGCGCACCAGATGCCAAGGGAGCAATTGAGGTTGCAATGGAATTACTGTCGCCCGGTAAATAGTTTGGCTTGGAAACCGGAAGTCATTTTGTAAAGGGGGCCTTTAATGATGAAGGAACCGGCAGCAGAAATGGCTGTCCTGCGGAAAACAGCTGAACAATTAACGGACGAGATTGTGAAAAGCAAGGCTGAGGAAGAAAAGTTGCTGAATGAATTTTCAGCTATGAATAATGAGCTTGTCAATCTGCAGCGCCAGCTGGCCAAAAGCAATGCGGAATTAAAATGAACGAAGGAAGAAGCGGTAAGGGCCAATGAACTGAAAAGCACTTTTCTCGCGGTAGTCAGCCATGAGTTCAGAACGCCCATGAACGGTATACTTGGAATGATCGAAATGCTGGGTTCATCCAGACTTACTCCAGATCAACGGCAGGCCATTGGTGTTATACGTGAGTCTGCATCCCTGTTGTTAAACATGATTAATAATCTGCTTGATATATCCAAAGTGGAAGCAGGACAAATGGAGCTGGAGATCGGAAATGTCAGGGTTCAGGCGATTATGAGCCGTGTGGCCCAACTGCTGGAGCCGCAAATCTATCAGATGGGCAACCGTTTGAGTATAGAGACCGATTCCAATGTAGCAGAGCATTTGGAGGGAGATTCGGCAAGAATCATGCAGATCTTGCTCAATCTGCTGAACAATGCCAATAAATTTACGAGTGGCGGATTGCTTGTTGTCCGAACAAAATTGGTGAAAGATACAGAAGATTCCCAGCGTGTTCGGTTTGAGGTGCAGGATTCGGGTATCGGAATTTCACCTGAGGATCAGGCTAAGCTCTTTCAGCTTTATGTGCAGGCGGGGGAAGGCAGTGCCTCACAATATGGGGGAACCGGACTGGGGCTATGGATTTGCAGCTCTTTTGTACAACTCATGGAGGGACAAATAGGAGTCGTCAGCGAGGAAGGACAAGGCTCCACGTTCTGGTTTGAAATTCCTTTGATGAAAGGCTCCAAACAGGCAGACGAAATAGAAAAGCATAAAAATGCTGATTTAACGACGCTTGGCGAGTTGCTGCGTGAGCATAGTCATTCTCAAGCTATTTTGGTGGCTGAGGATAATCGGGTGAATCGCCAGGTGATACAATCGCAGCTTAACCGCTTGGGATTCCAGCATATTGTTTTTGCAGAGGATGGACGTGCCGTGGTCGAAGCGGCCGCCAAACGATCCTACGCTTGCATTCTGATGGATCATCACATGCCCCTCCAAAATGGTAATGATGCGACAAAAGCGATCCGCCAGCGTGAAGCAAAAGACCAGCATCCACCGGTACCGATTATTTCCCTCACCGGAAATGTGTCCGAGGTGGATCGCGAACGGGGGCGTGAGGTAGGAGTGAACGATTATTTGATGAAGCCAGTAACAATTGAAAAGCTGACTGAAAAGCTGGTCAAATGGCTTCCCAAGCCTGAAGCTGAGCCTATCCTGGATGAGGAAGTCATCCGTGAAATTATGCTGCTGGACGAGGATGGCACTACAGGACTACTGCAATCACTGGTCGATATGTATACTAGTGATACGCCTGCCAAAATCAATACATTAAGAGAGCTGGCTGCCTCCGTGGAAGCCGCAAAGGTAGAGGGGGTAGCCCATGAATTGAAATCGGGCAGTGTCAGTCTGGGTGTCGGGCGCTTGTCCACGCTGCTGTCCGATATTGAGCAGTTTGCACGCGAGAACCGACTCGCAGAAGCGGAAAGTGAGCTGGCAGCGCTCCAGTCTGTTTATCAGGCAACGTGCTTGGAACTGGAACGATATATCGGCCAAAACTGAGAGAGATTTCCCGCTTATTTGACTTGTAAACAACGCTTCTTAACGCCTCTATGATGGTGGGCAAGTTTTTTAAGGGGTTGGGACAGAGAAGGAGGGCATGAGAGACATATATGAAAGAACAGCTGCGTTCGATTCACCCATTGGCCTGGACGATTATTGCGGGTACTATTTTCGGCCGGATGGCCACATCAATGAGCATACCGTTTTTGTCCATTTATTTGACCACTCGTTTGGGGGTATCTCCCTTTCATACGGGAATCATCGTTTCGGTCAGCTCATTAGTTGGCATTTTTGCCAGCTTTTACGGTGGATATATTTCAGATCGCATCGGACGGCGTAAAGTGATGCTGGTGTCCATCGCCAGTTGGGCGCTTGTATTCGTTGCTTTTGCGTTGGCTGAAGCGGCTTGGGCCTTTTTTGTCATTAATGCCTTAAATGGGCTGTGCAAGTCCTTGTTCGAGCCAACCTCGCGAGCACTGTTATCGGATGTAACCCCCAAGGAAAAAAGGCTGCTTATCTACAATATGAGGTATGCGGCCATTAATGTAGGTGTGGTGGCAGGGCCGCTGCTCGGTTTGCTACTGGGCTCTGCATCCACGGGGACGCCGTTTATGGTAGCTGCTGGTGTGTACGCCTTGTATGGGGTGTTGCTGTTGGTTCAATTTGCACGGTATGCCGCCGATCTGCATGTAGGGACCACGACGGGAGAAGCTCCGCTACGGATGGGAGAGGCGTTCCGTACAGCCAGCCGTGATCCGATATTCATGCCGATTTTGCTTGGAACCGTATTTTGCGTGATGGGCTATGCTCATTCCAATTCCACGATGCCTCAATTTTTATCGTTATCCTTCGCGGAAGGAACCCGGTGGTTTACATATATGCTCACAGCCAACGCGATTTGCGTATT
>NZ_ASSB01000320.1:0-62384 GCF_000520755.1 Paenibacillus sp. 1-18 | reverse complement strand
CCGGCTGGCCCCCAGCCAGCAAGCACACGTCTGATGCAGGATGATCGCAAGCTGACAGTCGCTTCGTTCAATGTGGAAAACTTCGATCCTGGTGATGGACAACGGATTGATCAGCTTGGGCAGGCTATCGCCGTGAATTTGAATCATCCAGATATCATAGGGCTGCTGGAAGTTCAGGACAATAACGGTGAGAAGGATGATGGCACGACAGACGCTTCTGAAAGCTTCCGCGTGCTTATAGAGTCGATTCGTGCTCATGGAGGACCAGAATACGCCTTTACGGATATTGCCCCTGAAAATAATAAGGATGGCGGCGATCCCGGCGGCAATATCCGCGTCGGCTTTCTCTATAACCCGCAGCGTATCACGCTGACGGATAAGCCTAAGGGAGATTCAGTCACGTCTGTCACCTACGGTGCACAGGGGCTTTCTCCCAATCCGGGTCGGATTGATCCGCTGAATGCATCATTTGATGGTTCTCGGAAGCCGCTGGCTGCTGAATTTGAGTTTGCAGGCCAGCAGGTGATCGTGGTCGCTAACCATTTTAACTCCAAAGGGGGCGATCAGGCACCATTCGGAGGGGCACAGCCGCCTGTGCGAAGCAGCGAAATCCAGCGGGCAAAGATTGCAGCGATTGTAAACGGCTTTGTGAAGTCGATATTGCAAGTAAACCCTAAGGCTAATGTTGTGGTGCTTGGGGATTTGAATGATTTCCAATTCTCGGAAACATTGTCTTTACTGCGAGGACAGGAACTGACTAACCTGATAGACAAGCTGGATGAAAAAGAACGATACTCCTATATTTATGAAGGCAATTCACAGACACTGGATCACATGCTGGTCAGCGTGTCCTTGAGTCAAACATCCGTGCCGGATATCGTTCATATCAATGCCGATTTTAGTGCGTCGGATGGGCGAGTGAGCGATCATGATCCATTGGTTGCACAAATCGAGTTGCCACGCCAAACGGACCAACCATCAAAAGATGGTGGTGGCGGCCGCAATGACGATCATGACGAGGAACAGCAGGAGAACAGGAATAACCCCAATACTGGTAACAGCAGTAGCGGTAGTGCGAATGGAACCCTGAATGGACAGAGTCAGACTGCCATTAGCGACCAGAAGGGAAGCGGCGTATCAGATTCAAATGTGTTGCACGTCAAGACTGTAGTGAGTGGAGCCGAGCAAAATGCACAGAAAAGGGCAGTCGCTCAAGTAGTGGCTGCTGACATACACAACGCAAATCAAAACGGAGCGAAGGGGACACTTGTAATCCGTGCAGGAGAGCAATCGGATGCCAAGGCGTACGAGGTTAATCTAAACGGGGAAGCCTTGGAGGCCATTCTGAACGAACACATTCGCAGCCTTCGATTGGAGACGCCGCAGGGTGGCTATGAAGTAGCAACAGGTCGCTTGTCTCTTCAAAAGCTGGCTGACACCTGGCAGGTGCCTGTAAAGCAAATGACCTTGAGCTTTGCCATCGCTCCGAATGAAGAACTGGCTAATCGGCGGGCTATTCCGGTAGGGCGCAAGCTGTTACAGGCTGTAGATATCGCGGCTGAACTGAGCAGCGAGGATGGGCGCAAACAGTTGTTGACAGGTAATGTAGTAGACTCGGGTAATGGATATGAACGCTATCTGTTACGTGTTCCTGTAGGAGCCGATGCAAGCTGGCTTGCTGTAGTGAAGATATTGACCAACCAAGGCACCCAGTTGTCTTATCACCCAGTTCCTTTTCACGTTTCGGGTGAGGAAATAAGCGTGTACGGACGTTCGGGGGGGGACTTACGCTGTGCTGGATGGAGGTGCTTTTGGGGAAGATAAATCGTTCAGTGATATATCTGGTCACTGGGCACAGCAGGACATTACACGACTAGCAACTCGTCTGGTTGTGGCGGGGGCTGTTCCAGCAGCATACACGGCAAATAAGACAAATGAAATGGACCTGACGAACGTACGCTTTGATCCTGAAGGTCGGGTGAGGCGTTCAGAGCTGGCTGCGATGCTGGTGCGTATGCTTGGGCTGGAGCGTTCAGATCGCACAGTGGTGAGCTTTAACGATGTTCAATCGGAAGCGTGGTATGCGGATGCGGTACGGACCGCAGCTGCTGTTGGGCTGATTAATGGCTATGCCGACGGAAGCTTTCGACCTGATACTCCAGTATCAAGAAAAGAACTGGCTGTGATCGTAGAGCGAGCCCTGCGCTTCGCCGGAAATATTGAAGATACAGCAACAGGAAGTATATCCGTGTCATTACCCGATACTCAAACGATTTCTGCGTGGTCGGCTCCGGCTGTGAAAACCTTGTCTGGATTAGGCATCATGAAGGGAGACGAAAAAGGCTGTCTTGCTCCGACTGCATCCGCAACAAGGGCAGAAGCGGCAGCTGTATTATCTCGGACCCTGGATAAGCTGAAGTGGCAGCAATAGATGATATAAATGTAAGATTGATTGACTTTATACGATAGTTAAGTTATCTTTTGTTGAGAGGTAATGTTTAAAAAATAGAATTTATGATAAATGAAGAGGTGAAATGTCGTGGGAGTAACAGCCAAACAAATTTTTGTGAATTTACCAGTTAAAAATCTGCAGCATTCCATTGATTTTTTTACTGCAATTGGATTTGAATTTAACGCTCAGTTCACTGATGAACATGCAACCTGTATGGTGGTTAGTGAGCATATCTTTGTTATGCTGCTGGTTGAAGAGCGCTTTAAAGCCTTTACTACAAAAGAAATCTCAGATGCAACCCAAAGCACGGAAGCGATTATTGCTTTAGCGGTGGAGAGTCGAGCAAAGGTGGATGAGATTGTTCACAGGGCTTTGGAAGCGGGGGGCAAGCCTTCGAACGAACCTCAAGATCACGGATTTATGTACGGATGGAGCTTTCAGGACTTAGATGGTCATCTGTGGGAGCTCTTTTATATGGCAGAGCAGTAAACAAAACAGTAGCGAAAGTAATAATGAAGTAAAAGAAAAACCATGGAAAAAAAGTAAGCTATCGTAAAGAGGATGGTTTACTTTCTTTTTTATATGCCATCGACTCCATATGGGGGAATCATAGTGCCCAAACAAATAATAGTTCGTCCTATTCAAGCTCTGAACGAAGAACTGGCAGATACACTGGCTCGCTTGTTAATTGACGTGGTAGCAGATGGTGCCTCTATAGGCTTTTTGCCGCCACTGTCCTATACGGAAGCAGCTGCTTATTGGAATAGCGTGCTTGAGGATGGTGTGGTTCTATGGATTGCCGAGAAGGACGGAGTACCTGTTGGCACGGTTCAGCTTCACTTGGCTCAGAAAGCCAACGGTATTCATCGTGCAGAAATTGCAAAGCTTATGGTGCATCCGTCCGGGCGCAGGCTTGGGATTGGGCGACAGTTAATGAAAGCGGCGGAAGAAGAGGCACTGCGTCAGGATAGAACGTTACTGGTGCTGGATACGCGGGTAGGTGATCCTTCCAATCGACTATATGAGTCTATCGGTTTTATAGAAGCGGGCGTGATTCCGGGTTATGCCAGGTCGGCTGATGGTCAGCTGCATGCCACTCGCTATTATTATAAGCCACTGAATAAGCCTCCCGGTCATTGCTAAGTATTTGCCGAATAATCATAGGATATACAGGTAATCATAACTTGTCATAGGATTGTCTAATCTTTTTCCGCGTTTATTCGACTGGAAAAGCACGGGAATGGGAACGTATAATGAAGTGAGGGACTATCCCAAGGTCTCTTTATGTCAATTTGGCTGGTCTGGATTGAAGATCGTAGCACACACAGCGGAGGAATCGAAGAATATGAGGCTGGAGCATGATTTTTTAGGTACTAAGGAAGTGCCGTCAGACGCTTATTATGGTGTACAAACGCTGAGGGCAAAAGAAAATTTTCCAATTACAGGCCAACGGTTGCATCCTGAGTTAATTAAGGCCATGGCGATCGTCAAAAAGGGAGCAGCAACGGTAAATATGGAATTGACCCGCTTGCATCGCCCCAAAGCTGAGGCCATCATCCAGGCAGCTGACGAAATTATTCAAGGGCAGTTGCATGACCATTTCATCGTCGATCCGATTCAGGGCGGCGCAGGTACGTCTATTAATATGAATGCAAATGAAGTGATTGCAAACCGGGCGCTGGAGCTTATTGGCAAGCAGCGTGGAGAGTATCTGGAGATCAGTCCGAATAACCATGTCAACATGGCGCAATCGACGAACGATGCTTTTCCTACGGCAGTCCATTTGGCTGTATTAAGTATGATTGACAAGTTGCTGGTCACCATGAGTGAGCTTCAAGAAGCGTTTTCCCGTAAGGCGAAGGAATTTGACAGTGTGATTAAAATGGGTCGAACCCACTTGCAGGATGCGGTGCCGATTCGCCTGGGACAGGAGTTTCAAGCCTATGCGCGCGTGCTGGGCCGTGATATCGGACGCGTCCGTGCGACCAAGCAGCATCTGCTGACGATTAATATGGGGGCGACTGCGGTCGGTACTGGTTTGAACGCAGACCGCCGTTATATTCAGCGTGTTGCTGAGGTGCTGGCAGAGATCAGCGGCTTCCCTCTGGAAGCTGACGAGAATCTCGTGGATGCAACACAAAATACGGATGCCTACACCGAAGTATCTGCTGCGTTGAAAATTTGTATGATGAACATGTCCAAGGTGGCAAATGACATTCGCCTGATGGCCTCTGGGCCGCGTGCTGGTCTCGGAGAGCTGAGCCTGCCCGCTCGTCAGCCGGGATCATCCATTATGCCAGGCAAGGTCAATCCGGTGATGTGTGAGGTCATTAACCAAATTGCTTTTCAGGTCATTGGAAATGACCATACCATTTGTTTGGCTTCTGAGGCAGGGCAGCTGGAGCTGAATGTAATGGAGCCTGTGCTTGTCTATAACCTGCTGCAATCGCTGGAAATTATGAAGCAGGGCTTCAACGTCTTCCGCGTTCATTGTGTGGATGGAATTGAAGCCAATGTAGAACGTTGCCGTGAATATGTGGAGAACAGCGTAGGTATTATTACAGCACTTAATCCTCATCTTGGATATGAGGTTGTATCCCGTATCGCACGTGAGGCAATTACGACAGGAAAATCGGTACGTGAACTATGTTTGCTGTATAATGTTCTGACCGAGGAAGAACTGGACATTATTTTGGACCCATATCAAATGACTCAGCCCGGGATCGCTGGAGAGTCTTTACTGAAGCGTGAATAATTTTGCGGAGATAGAGTTTAGACAGCTTTGAGGCAAGACGAAGATAGGCCCCGTCGAATCTGGCGGGGCTTTTATGATGCTAACATGTGAACCAGGCGTAACACCAAGGACTTAGCAGTTAGGGATTATGCGGCTGCATGTTTTATTGTAGAAAAGGGGAAGAGGAATGTTGCTGGAGCAATTATCCGCATACAAGGAATTAGGGATAGGACTCATTGTAGTCCTCGTATTGCTTGCACTTATCATTAGGGGAGTCATACGGGGGCGCCGGAATCGGATTTTACGCGATCTGGACCCACGTAAAATCGGAATTCAGGACATTGATCGTATGGAGGACGGCTCGGAATTTGAGCTTTATTTGCAGCGGCTACTATCGGCCCTTGGTTATAAGGACATCTATAAAACAACTGGCAGCCGGGATTTTGGAGCGGATTTGGTTTTTACAGACCGTGAAGGCGCCAGAGTGGTAATCCAGGCCAAGCGCTATGGCATACAACATCCGGTAGGATTAGGCGCGGTGCAGGAAATTTACACCTCCATGCGTTATTATGCGGCAGACAAGTCTGTCGTGATTACCTCCGGGCGTTATACGGATTCCTGTAAAACACTTGCTGCTGTGAACGGAGTCAAATTATTAGATCGCAACGATTTGGTGGACATGATTGATTTGTTCAAGACGAAACGCCGCGAGGACGTCATGGATCTAATAGAAAGTAAAACTGAAGTGATTGCCTCCAAATGGAGTAAAACCAAATAGATTTGGGAACTGATTGTTAGGCGATGTTGTTCAAGCCTGGTGATCAGTTCTTTTATTTTCACATTAATAAAATAGAAGAACTGAATTTACAGAAATTATCATGGAAAAATATGCTATTACAACCGATATAAAATTGTTGGGGATTTCCAAATTATGCTGAGGTGATTGTCATGAAGAAGCGAGCTGTATTATTAACTTTTAGGTGGATTCCCATGGTCATCATTTTTGCATTACTGCTGGGTGCATGTGGGCAATCGGCAGCACAAACCAAGGCCCAGCCTATTAAGGTAGGGATCGTACTGTCAGACATTGGTCTGGGCGACCAATCTTACAGTGATGCTGCTTTTCGAGGCTTGATCAAGGCTCGGGATGAAGGGAAAATCGTTTTTGAATACCGGGAAATATCTGAGACCAAGACGTATGATGCTGCTTTTGAACAGCTTGCACAAGAAAAAGCTGATTTGATCATTGGATTGGGTTACATGGTGAAAGACAGTCTGGAGACCGCAGCCAAAAAATATCCAGACCGTAAATTTTTAATCGTGGATGAAAAATCGGATTTACCGAATGTGGCCTCCATCACCTTTAAAGAAGAAGAAGGCAGCTTTATGGCCGGAGTCGTTGCAGGTTTGACGAGTCGCACGGAACAGGTAGGCTTTATCGGAGGCGTGGAGTCTCCGTTGCTGAAAAAGTTTGAGGCTGGATATCGCGCCGGGGTCCAGTCGGTGAAGCCTGATGCCAATGTCACTGCTACATATGCGGGAGATTTCGGGAAGCCAGAGCTAGGCACGGAAATTGCACGTGATATGATCAATCAGGATCGGATTGATATTATTTATACAGCAGCAGGGCTTACAGGTGTAGGTGCGCTTCAGGAGGCACAAAAACAGCAAAAATTTGCTATCGGGGTCGACAGCGATCAGTTTTTTATTGCGGAAAAGGCGGTAGTTACCTCAATGATAAAAAATGTGGACGTTGCGATATATAAGACAGTTAAAAGCTTTGCAGATCATCAAAGAAAATTTACGGACAAGAATATGGTGTTCGGTCTTGCGGAAGAAGGCATAGGTTTGGCGCCCATTCGTATCGTGACACTGAATCCGGACCAGCAAAAGTTGTTGGAGGATTTGAGGGAAAAAATCAAGTCCGGCACACTTACTGTACCTACCCAATAATTTTTGCAAACGGAGGATGAATGCTGATGAAACTGCAAGGTAAACTGGTGTTGAACGCGATGGTTTCTCTGATTGCTTGCCTAGCTTTAGTGGCATATATTATTTTCGAACTAATCCGTATTAACTCACAAAGTAGTAATCTTGTTCCGGCTATGTTGAATGTCCAGCAGCTTAATGCTTATTTGATTCAGTCGGGGCAGGCCTTACAAAATTATTCTTCAACCATTTCTGAGAGCAATAAAGCCGATGTGCTAAACCAACTGACTCAGTCTGAAAAAAACGATTGCTGTGCTTTCACAGGACATGATGCAGACCGAAGCGCAGCAAAAGCGTTTGAATACGATTAAAACTAAATTCAGCGAGCTGAAGGCAGCAACGGAAAAAGCAATGAACACTCAGAACAGCCCAGAGTCCAAGCGGGAGGCCATGCGTGTACAAGGGATTCAAAACGATGTGTTTATGCTGGACCTGCTGACCAAGGCACGATATGACGAATACACAGAGGACTTGACCAAGAGCATACGTTTTACCTGGCAATTGGCCTTGGCAGGTGCAGTTCTTCTTATGGTGGCGGTCGGGCTATATAATACATATACCTCCAGGCAGCTTGCCCTCAGAACCCGCAGGTTAACGGATGCTGCGAAGCAAATTGCCGAGGGGAATTTGACTGTGCAAATCGCCCAAACGAAGGGACGCGATGAACTGGATGATCTGAACGAATCGTTCCGGGTCATGATTGGCAACTTGCGTAACATCGTCCTTTCCATTGACCAGGCGGGTAATCGTGTTGATCTAATGGCTCGGGATATTGACCAGCATAATGAAGCGATGAAGGAAATTGTGACCCAAGTCAGCACGTCAACAGAGGAGATGGCGATAGGCAGCCAGAAAATTGCCGAGGATCTGTCGACGACGGTTGGCGTTGTGGACGAGATGCAGCAGAAATTCGAGGCCAATCTGCTGGAGACGACGCAGTCGACTACGTATAGTGAGGATGCGTTGCGTGCCATTGAGCAGGGTACGCAGGTCATGAACGATCAACTGCGCATCGTTGTGGAAGATCGTTCAGCGATGGCTGAGGTGGAACAAACGGTCAAGGAGTTGGAGGCCAATGCAGCCGAGATTACAACCATGACCGGCTACGTATCTGAAATTGCCAGCCAGACGTCGTTGCTGTCCTTGAATGCTTCCATTGAGGCCGCGCGTGCAGGTGAAGCGGGAAAAGGCTTTGCCGTCGTAGCCAATGAAGTGAAAAAATTGGCAAATCAATCGGAGTCCGCTGTCAAGCAAATTTATACCGCTGTTGAGCGTATTATGCAGGCCATGAATAAGGTGAAGACTTCTGTGGCGCAAAGTCAGGAGCTGTTCCGTGAGCAGGAGAAGGCAACCTCCTCTACCGGAGAATCATTCACAGAGATTAGCGGCAAAGTGCAGCAAATTGCTGGCCAAGTCAGAAAGCTATCGACAGATATGAATGTTTCGCGAGAACTAAGCGTACAGGTGCAGCAAGCTATTGAAAATATGAGTGCTATCACTCAGCAGTCTGCCGCAGGAAGTGAAGAAATTACGGCATCCACGGTGGAACAGAAACGTTCCTTTGAGGAATCGGCTGAGAAGGTGAAAGAGCTTCGTCAGATTCGTGAGGAGATGCAGCGCGAGCTGGATCGTTTCCAGATGGAGAAGACGAGCTGATCAGTGGGGGATTGTCTGAGTTTTTGTTAAACAATGAATATAGGCAGTTGAAAAGAAGAAGTCTACCCTTGCCAAGGAGGACTTCTTCTTTTTTTGATTTTAAGGAGTGGTTTCTCTGAAGTTCCATTTTACAGAAGCAGGGAATTCCCTATCTGGTGTCAAATAGATTTAATTAGAGCTTGTTATTACATCTATATCCTGAGCAAGACAAGAAGGAAGCCCGGAAGGATGAAGTTACGGGAATGCTGCGACTTAAGCTACGACTAATGCTGAAAAATAAACAGACAAGACTGATTCTGGTGCTTACTCTATGCGTTTCGCTCGTAATCAGCGGGATTGGCCTGCTATCCTATTCAAGATATCGTGAAGGCTTGGATACCGAGTTGAACACACCTAATATAGAACTGCTGCAAATTAATCTGGATGTGACCAATCGTGCGTTTCGTGAGTCTGATAACATGGCACTTGATGCGGCTTATCATCCTGATGTGGAGGCCTTCGCTCGTGTCCAGGCAGATGGAAAATCGGTATCCAATCATGCCTCCATTATCAAACGGCTTCACAAATACTTGAAAGCCCTTTCTTCACACGAAGAGATTTGATTCAGTTGAGGTGATCTCATTGGAGAATCATGCTCTCGTATCCAGCAGTTACGGCTTCTTGCCTGATTGGAAACAGGCACCAGATACCACTTGGGTCCCCTGGATTCAGGACATTCACAGAAAACCGTTGCTGATTAAGCGGAGGTGGTATGGCACCGACCCCCAGCATGGAACCGTAGAGTTGCTTTCGCTCGCCAGGCCCATAGTAGAGGATGGACAGGTGATCGGTGCGGTACTGATCAATCTGGATTACGACCGTTTTTTCTCTAAACTTTATATTCATTTATCGAACTCGCAATACGTGTATGACCTGGAAGGGGAACTGATCTATCCCAAGCTGAGATCGTCTGTACCCTTAAAGGAAATGGAGGGGGTTTTGAAAGAACTGGACGTGAGTCCATATGCTTATGTAGAGATAGGGAGCATGGAATATATGGCGAACCAGACCTTTTCTGATGTAACGGGCTGGCGCTTGGTATCACTCGTTCCTATGGACAAGCTGCTAAAAAATGTAAAGCTGGCTCGCAATATGATGCTGTGGCTGGCCTTTATCTCTATACTGGCTGGGTGCTCAGCGGTCTATTATTACAAATTATGCGGCTTTTCGCCCCATGAAAAAGATTAATAGCCTGCTAAATTCGGGCCATAAAGGAACGCGCCAAGGAGGGTTGTACGACCTGGAACCTGTGATTAGCAAGCTGGTTGTAGAGTTCCACCGCAAATCACTGGTGGTAGAGCGAAGCCTGCCAGAGCTGCCCACGTGGGCCGCAAGTTTTCCAGAAGAGGATAAAATGCTGCTTAAGTATGCGCTGAACAATATCTTGCTGGAGACGCTGGAGCCTTACTGGAAAGCGGTAAGCGCCCCGGATGAGGAGAGTGGCTTTGTTGTGCTGCTACAATTCAGCGAGAGGGCATACGAAGCTGGTACGGAGGCTGCTGTCCAAGAGGGCATTGTGCTTTACAAAAGTGTAGCTAGGCTAATTCAGGTTGTCGGTGAGCATCTTCCTTTGACAATTTCTATTGGAGTTGGTCATGTAGTCAGAAACATTCAAGAGGCGCGGGAGTCCTTTATAAAAGGAAAAGAGGCCCTTAACTTGCGTTTGTATGAGGGATATGGACGTTCATATCCAAATATGGATTGCAACATATGCGTAGAAAAGGATAACACAGCGGATGTGCTACCCAAGAAGCAGGCTCAGGATTCAACGATGCTGGACGATCGGCGTATTGAAATGATTCGTGCTCTGGAGTCACAGGCACCGGGTGCAAGTGCCAAGTTGATGGGCCAATGGGTAGAAGAACTTCGTCTTCACAGGATAGACCCAGTCCAAGTTTACCTGTCTGTCCATGAATTGCTGGAAGATTTACTAAAATGGTGTGCGGCCCAAAGTGTGACACCGCCGGACAAGCTTGCCGATTACCATTGGAATCAGATTCTGACGCAGGATCTTCAAGACATTGAGGCATTGCTGGTCAACATTCTGACGAATATGGAAGAAAAATGGAATGGTCGCAGACGATCCAAGGATTTTGTACGTGTGCAAGAGATGATTGATTATATGGAGCATCACCTGCATGTAAACATAGGGCTTCAGGAGATTGCGGATCACGTTCGCATGAGCGTGTCTTCGGTAAGCAGCATGTTCAAGGAAGAGACGGGGAGCACCGTTTACGACTATTTGACTGGACTACGTATGAAAAAAGCATGTACATTACTGTGCGAAACCCAGCTGAAAAAATAGTGAAATTGCAGATCAGGTCGGGTATCGGAATGAGAACAGCTTTATTCGTGTATTCCGCAAGCATAAACAGGTGACCCCGGGAAAATTTCGGGAAATCAGCAAATGTTCCAATGAATATGCAGATCGACCAAAAGGTCAATATGCTGGTGTTTTAGAAGATAAATACGAAGATTAAGCGATAGCTGTGGCCCTCCACGTTGCGGTACATTGGCTTCATGTAAGCGAAAAACATGCCGAAAACGTTGGGGGGGAAAGCGGGTCTATGTTGGGCCCGGTCTATTTTTTGGAAAAGAGGGCACGTAATGAAGAAAAAGTCATTGCAAAAATATGTGTTGGTTGCGGCAGGAGTAGCTATGCTTTCTGCCTTGAGTATCAGTGAATATGTGGATCACCGTACCCTGCTGGATCACAGCAGTACATTTCCTGCGAAGCCCATTACGCTTGTTGTTCCTTATGCGGCGGGGGGCGGTATAGATATTACTGCTAGAGCGCTGGCAAAGGCCGCTGAAAAGCATCTCGGTCAGCCGATCATTGTCGTTAACCGGACAGGCGGCGGCGGCTCCGTTGGGCTGATGGAGGGGGCCGAGGCGCAGGCGGATGGCTACACCGTAACGTATCTGGTTGCGGAGCTGACGACGTTACCCCATTTGGGGCTGCTGCCGCTCACCTATGAGCGCTTTAAGCCGCTGCTTCAAACCAATATGGACCCTTCTGCTATTACGGTCAGGGCGGATGCGCCATGGAAGACAGCGGAGGCATTTCTGGAGGATGCAGGGGCCCATCCCGGTAAGCTGAAAATGGGCAATGCAGGCACAGGGAGCATCTGGCACCTCGCTGCCGCTATGCTGGAGCAGAAAAGCGGAGTCCGCTTCACTCACATCCCTTATGAAGGAGCGGGTCCAGCTGTTTCTGCTTTGATGAGCGGCTTCGTGGATGCTGTACCCGTTAGTCCCGCAGAAGTGAAAACATATGTGGACCAAGGGAAGCTTCGCATACTGGCGATCCAGGCAGACACCATTTCGGAAGCGTTTCCAAATGTGCCGACCCTACAGCAGGCCACTGGGCTGCGTGTACATTTTATTGGCACTTGGAGGGGGCTGGCTGTACCCAAGGAAACACCGGATGAAATTGCCCGAACGCTAGCAGATGCACTGATCAAGGGCACGAAGGACGAGGAGTTCAGGGAGGAAATGCGTAAGCATGGATTAGGATTGCGTGTCAAGGATGCAGAGGCATTCGCACGGCAGCTGAAGGAGAGCCATGATACCTTCGCAAAACTGATTCCCGATCTCGGCTTGAGCCGCAAGTAAACCGGTCTTGTTTTTGCATTGGCAAAAACGAAAGGGCTGAACGAAGTTATGAAAATTAAACAAAATATTGATAAAATTCCAGGGGGCATAATGCTGGTGCCGCTGTTTATCGGCGCACTATTTCATACGTTCACTCCATGGGCAGGAGACTACTTTGGATCTTTTACCAAGGGGGTGATGACGGGGACAGTAACGATTTTGGCCGTGTGTTTTTTTTGTATGGGTGCTTCCATTGATGTGCGGGCAACGGGTACGGTATTGCGTAAATCAGGCACGCTCGTATTGACTAAAATCGCAGTCGCCTGGGTGGTGGCGATCATTGCGTCCAGACTGCTGCCTGTGGGTGGTGTGGAAAGCGGGTTGTTTGCTGGTTTGTCCGTGCTGGCGCTGATTTCCGCCATGGATATGACGAACGGCGGGCTGTACGCCTCGATTATGCAGCAATATGGCTCCAAGGAAGAGGCAGGAGCATTCGTGCTGATGTCCCTGGAATCAGGCCCATTGGTGACGATTTTGGGCAGTACCGGATTGGCCGTTTTTGAGCCGCAGACATTTGTCGGCGCGGTATTACCATTTTTGGTCGGATTTGCATTAAATAATCTGGATCACGATTTTCGCAAATATTTTGGTAACGCAACGCAGGCCCTCATTCCATTTTTCGGCTTTGCACTTGGCTGCTCCATTGACCTGAGTGTCATTGTCCAAACAGGCGTGCTTGGTATTTTTTTGGGTATCTTTGTCATTATTATTACAGGTATTCCACTGATTCTGGCGGATAAATATATCGGCGGCGGCAATGGTACAGCAGGAATTGCAGCCTCCAGTACGGCAGGTGCAGCGGTAGCTAACCCGGTTATTGTCGCCAGCATCAAGCCTGAGTTTCTGCCTGTGGCGCAATCAGCAACGGCATTAGTTGCGGCTTCGGTGATTGTGACTTCCATTTTGGTGCCTATTCTGACGGCTTATTGGGCTAATTATATGAAGCGCAAGGGCGAATCCCAGGCTCAGGGCCTGTAAATCCGGGTGCGAACGTACCTAAATAAAGTTTCCATTACCCGGGAAATGCTTTTGCGGATAGACTACATTTCCTTGCATCACAAAACTTGTCCTAAAACGCTCCTGCAAACATACATATGTAAGCAGAGGAGCGTGATGGATTTGGAAAACAAGGTACGTCGCTACTATCAGTTAAAGCAGAAGCAAAAAGAAATTGAAGGCGAGCTGAGTGATCTGCGTAATGACATTACAAATCATTGCGCCCAACAGGGAGTGGCAGATTGGGAAATTGGCAGCTACCGGGTCAAGGTTGTGCAGCAGCATCGTAAGGAATATGATCACACCAAGCTGTATGATGCACTACCTGATCCACAGCTATGGCGCTTGTTTTCCAAGCCGGATACTGCGAAGCTTACCAGCTTGCTTAAACTGAAGGTCATCGCCGAGGAGCAAATAAAGGATGCTGTTTCTCTGAAAACGGTGACGCTGTTGCAGGTAGACAAAAAATAAATAAAAGAGCTGACCCCGTTTTCGGAGCCAGCTCTTTATACCTTATACTAAGATGTTCCCTGTCAATAACTATCCAGCCATTAATTCTCTGGTCGCTTCAGCTACATGCTATATTAGCTATTTATTGGATAATCCTTTTCCCATTCCTTTAAGAAAATGAATGCCAAAGCCCATCGCCCGGTTTACATCCGGGTCATTTAGTGCCTTCATAAGATCGCGCAGCCGAGTCTTTTTGTTCTGCTGTAGATGCCCTTCGGCTTCGTTCAGTCCTGAAGTCACGCAGCTTGCCAGCTTGTTCATCAGCTCGGGGTCTACCTCGGACAGCATTCCAGCAGCACTCATCAGATTGTTGATGATATTCGTTACAGGCTTGCGTGTCGCTTGTCCCACAGCGATTTTGGCGATGCTTTCTTTGGCTTTTAGCATAGACTGTGCTGCTTCGAGAAGACCGCTGTCGTGCAGCTCACGTACAATTTCGAGCGTCTTCTGCAATGCCGCCCCGTTGTCCGCCAGATCAGCAGTAAGCTGATCCAGCGATTGCTTTTGTCGTTCTTCTGTTGTCAAAACACGTTTTCTCACAATTGAAATAGGCTTAGCCATGGGTCCGACCTCCTTATTTTTGATCCACCAAATCGACGTAACCGGGACGATTCCACTTACGGTCCACTTCAACCCCATCTTGCGGATGCCGTTTTTTGTAACGTGGATTGATACGCGGTAGCGGATTTTGACCGTCTGCCTCCAAAATTTCCATCCGAACCTTGGCTTGTTTATAGGCAGGTGTGCGGGTAATCACGTCGAATGCTCCGCCGGTTAGCAGATTTACAGCTCCATCATGGCTGGTGGAGTGCATAGGTACATAAATTTCAGTTCCCTGTACCCGATCCGTGACCAGAACACGCAGCTTGACCGCGCCATATGGCGATTCCAATCGAACGAGCGATCCGTTCTTGACTCCGCGCTCCTCAGCCAATTCGGGTGACACCTCCACGAATACTTTGGGTAGCTTGAGCTGGATACCTGCTGATTTGGTTGTCATATTTCCTTCATGGAATTGCTCAAGCAGTCGACCGTTATTTAAGGTCAGATCGTATTCAGTCGGGTACTGTTTCGGGGGTACATATTCGAAAAGCCCCAAACGCGCTTTTTTATCCGGAAAATTAAATCCATTGGTATGCAGCAGCGGTGTATTGCCGCCATCTGGTGATCCCCAGTGAAAGCTGTTCCAGCCTTCCAATACATCATAATTACATTGGGAGAAGAATGGGGTCAGCGACGCCATTTCCGCAAAAATTTCACTCGGATGGCTATAATCCCAATCAAAGCCCATATGCTTGGCGAATTGGCTGAAAATCCACCAATCCGGTTTGCTGTCTCCTACAGGGCGAAGCGCCTCGTACAATCGCTGTACACGACGTTCGGTATTGGTGAAGGTTCCGTCTTTTTCCAGTGAAGGTACGGCTGGCAAAATGACATCAGCGAATTCAGCTGTCTTGCTCAGGAATACATCCTGTACGACCAGGAAATCCAGATTCGCCAGCATGTCCTGGGTGTGGTTGGAGTCCGCATCCACCCATGCCATCTCTTCTCCAGCGATATACATCGCCTTGAGCTCACCAGTTTCAATGGCCTCCAGCATTTGTATGTTGTCCAGTCCGCGTTGATCCGGAATTTGTACGCCGTAGGCCGCTTCAAACTTGGCACGAACGGCATCGTTTGTCACCGGCTGATATCCTGGGAAAATGTCCGGCATGGTGCCCATGTCAGCAGCACCCTGAACATTGTTATGTCCGCGAAGTGGATAAGCGCCTGCACCCGGACGCATAAAGTTGCCAGTCACCAGCAGCAGGTTGGCAATCGCAATCGAAGTGTAAGAGCCTGCGATGTTTTGCGTCACTCCCATGCCCCAGCAAATGGCTGTGCCGTCGGCTTCATGAATCATGGTAGCCACTTGAATCAGCGTCTCTTTGGAAATGCCAGTTTCCTGTTCGGCAAATTCCAGTGTGAAGGTCTCCAGCAATTTCAAATATTCAGGATAGAAATTTACATGTTCTTCAATGAATCTAGCATCATGCCAGTTTTGGTCGATGATGTATTTGGCTACAGCAGATAACCATACATAATCCGTACCTTGCTTCGGTCGGATGAACAGATCTGCGCGATCGGCCATTTCGTGCTTGCGCAGATCCACTGAAATCAGCTTTTGACCATGCAGCTTATGCGCGCGTTTGATGCGGGTAGCCAGCACCGGATGTCCTTCTCCTGGCGCACAACCGACCAGTATGACCAAGCCTGCTTGAGCAATGTCTTTAATCGTACCGCTGTCTCCGCCGATGCCTCCGGTGTATTGCAGCCCCCATGATGCAGGAGATTGGCAATATCGTGAGCAGTTATCGACGTTATTCGTCTGGAAGACCTGACGTGCCAGCTTTTGCATCAGATAATTTTCTTCATTGGTAAATTTGGACGAGGAAATAAAGCCGAGCGCCTTGCCGCCGTAGATTTCTTTAATAGCTCCCATTTTGCTGGCCATCAGGCTCAGTGCTTCTTCCCAGGTTGCCTCCACAAGTTCGTCCCCTTCACGAATTAAAGGTGTGGTCAAACGCTCATCGCTGTTCACAAAATCCCAGCCAAACTTCCCTTTGACACATGTGGATATGCCGTTGACAGGCCCCTTAGAGGTAGGTTGTACCTTTAAAATTTTGCGGCCTTTCGTCCATACCTCAAAGCTGCAGCCTACGCCGCAGAATGTGCAGACGGTTTTCGTTTTTTTCGTACGGGTTTCACGCATCGCTGCTTCCACCTCGGAAATGGCAAATATCCCGCTATAGCCTGGCTCCACTTCCTTGATTAGATCCACCATCGGATTTAATAAATCCTTATTCATACCGCTCATGAAGCCTGCTTCTCCCAGCATGGATTTCTCCATCAAGGCATTGCATGGGCAGACCGTTACGCATTGGCCACAGCTGACGCAGGAGGAATCATTAATTGCGACTCCGTCATCCCATTTGACGCGAGGACGTTCAGCTTCCCAGTCCAGAGACAGCGTTTCATTGACCTGAAGGTTTTGGCATACCTCTACGCACTGGCCGCATGCTATACATTGATTGGGATCATAGCGGTAAAAAGGATGGGACATATCCACTTCCGTCGGGTCGACTTTCGGTTGATACGGATATTTTTGATGTTCAATTTCCATCAGCTCTGCTGTATTATGCAAAGTACAATTACCGTTGTTGTTATCGCACACCGTGCAGTAGAGAAGATGGTTTTCCAGCAATCGGTCCATGGCCTCTGTTTGAGCCGCTTTCGCGCGATCCGAGTGTAAATGAATATTCATTCCATCCGCAGCCAGTGTCGAGCAGGAACGCATCAGCTTTCCGTCCACTTCGACGATACAGGTGTCACAAGTGCGGATCGGATCAACTTCGGGAACATAACACAGTTGGGGATGGGCAATGTCGTTTTCGTTAATGATTTCAAGAATTGTTGCACTGTTTTTCGCTTTCAGTTCCTGTCCGTTTAATGTAATTTTGATTGTATTATCAAGCACGGTTCAGGCTCCTTTCAGATTTTAATTTTAAAAATTAGGAATAAAAAACTCCACCATAAACACAAGTGCTTATGATCAAGCACTTGTGTTTATGGTGGAGTAGTACCCAAGCTCTAAGTCCTGGAGGCCAATCCGCCATGGGAGTATGTATTAATAACAAGCAGCACGCACCGTTTGTATATCAATAGCCTATTCATCATTTAGATATGTCATTTTCTGCATGTCATCTGGTGTAACTATAGCGTAAAATTTAAGATAGTTCAACGGTACATTATTAAAATTTTTAATTGAGGATGATTATCGCTTGAAAAATTCAAAAGTCATTGACAAACGTTCGGGGATTGCTAACAATAGGAGTGTAATCTATTGCAGAGCATTCGTGAATGGAGTGTACGTGGGTAATCGCGTATATTTTATTTGTCGCAGCGCTTGTTAGTTTGATTTTTCTATATCACATGATGGAGGATTCGTAAAATCCTGATGTAGATAAATTAACCGGCATTGGCAGATTCTTCGAGTTTCAAAGGCGAAGAAGTTTTTGCGATGCCGGTTTTTTGGCTATTAAGCTGAAATCAAGGCTCATATCAAGCACCACTGCATAGGCGGAGGGTGCTTGATCGCTGTTGCCCAGATTTCTGGAATGAAGCATCCGTTGTAGAAGTCTATAACGATGACAGATTGAGGTGAACGTAATGGCAAACCGCAGCGACGATCAATGGAATCGTCCGTTACGGGACTTGAGAATATCCGTTATAGACCGATGTAATTTTCGGTGTCGGTATTGTATGCCGGAAGAAATATTTGGGCACGACTATCCGTTTTTGCCAAAAGAAAAAATATTAACCTTTGAGGAAATTACACGCCTTTCCCGTATTTTTGTCTCGCTTGGCGTTACGAAGCTGCGCATCACGGGCGGTGAGCCGTTGCTGAGAAAGGACTTATCCTCGCTCATTCATTCGTTAACCGGGCTCGAAGGGGTCGAAGATATTGCAATGACGACGAACGGCGTATTTTTGCCTAAATATGCTGCGGCACTTCGAGAGGCTGGACTGACGAGAGTGACGGTTAGTCTGGATTCGCTTAATGATGACCGCTTCCGCCGAATGAATGGGGGCAAAAGCAGCGTAAAGGCCGTGCTGGATGGTATTGATGCTGCGGCTCAGGCAGGGATGCAGGTGAAAATAAACATGGTCGTGCAAAAGGGCTTTAATGATCAGGATATTGTGCCTATGGCCGACTATTTTCAAAGGAAAAAGCATATTTTGCGTTTTGTTGAGTTTATGGATGTAGGCAACACCAATGGCTGGAAATTGGATCAGGTCGTTTCCAAGCAGCAAATTCTTCATACCATTCATGAGCAAATGCCGCTGGAGCCCGTCCCGCCCCAATACACGGGCGAAGTGGCGACGCGTTATAGATATCGGGACAGAGACGGGGAAATCGGCATTATTTCGTCTGTTACGGACGCCTTCTGCTCCACATGTACACGGGCGAGAATTTCTGCCGAAGGCTCCTTGTACACGTGCCTGTTTGCCTCTCAAGGGTACGAGCTTCGTGCGATGCTGCGTTCCGAACAGTCTGATGATGAGATTAGAGCTTACATTGAGCGTATTTGGAGAGGGCGTACCGACCGCTACTCAGAGGAACGGTTGACCCATACGCAGCAAGTGTCGTCCAAAATTGAAATGTCACACATCGGCGGGTGAACCGAAGAGCGCCTGCCAGAAACAAGGGAGTTGAGCACATGGAAAAGCCGGCTGAGGTAAAACGCGAGATTCTGCGTTATCACGACGGTCAAATCAAGCGTTTTGAGGACATTGTGGTGACGGAGCATCCGGTGACAATCAAAATCAATCAGCAGGAATTTGCCACCATGGTTTGTACACCGGAGTATGTGGAGGATATGGCAGTAGGTTTTTTGGCCTCTGAAGGCGTCATTCAACAGTACGATGATATCGAAGATATTTGGGTTCAGGAGAAGGAAGGGTTTGTTCATATCAAAACCCGTCGGATGAACGAGTTTTATCAAAACTTTCATTCCAAACGGTATATTACTTCCTGCTGCGGGAAAAGCAGACAGGGCTTTTACTTTGTGAATGATGCTAAAGTGGCCAAAAGAATGAATGACACCCATGTGACGCTGTCGTTTGACGACTGCTTCCGCCTGATGAATTTAATGCAAAGTTCGGCACAAACGTTTCGGGAGACCGGCGGGGTTCATAATGCCGCATTATGTGACAAAAACGGGATCATTCTATCGAGAATGGATATCGGCCGCCACAATGCGCTGGATAAAATTTATGGATATTGCTTGAAAAATGATATTGTATTACACGATAAAATTATTGTATTCAGTGGACGCATTTCGTCTGAAATCCTGCTGAAGGTCGCGAAGATTGGCTGTGAAGTCGTTTTGTCCAAGTCGGCTCCCACTGAGCTTGCGCTTGAATTGGCTGAGGATCTGGGGATTACTACAGTCGGTTTTATAAGAAGTCATTCGCTGAATGTGTATACGCATCCTGGGCGGATTGATGAACTCGTTGAATCTAAAATATAATATGGAAATCCTCAATATGTACCTGAAAAGGGGTGAACATGTGAAATGAAATATCATATTCAAGTATTTGCAGGTCTTGCGGAACTGCTGGGAGGGCCGATGATTACGGTGCCTACTGATCAGGAAACGATGACCATTACCGCGTTAAAAAGCTTGTTGTCTGAGCGTTTCCCTGAGGCTGCCGCCCAGTTGCAAAGCTCTTTTGTTGCCAGAAATCAAGCCTACGCCGCTCTGGAGGATGTAGTAAGCATACATGATGAGATTGCGATCATTCCACCGGTTTCAGGAGGGTAGAATTTCATTGCAGGCTGGTTAAATTCGACAGATTAGATACAAAGGGGGCCAGATGCATATGCAGTACCGTATTCAACTATGCACGGCTATGGCGGAGCAACTTGGTGACGTAATCACGTTGGAGTTTTCACAGGAAACGGTGACGATTGCAGACATTCGAAAAGGGCTGTATGAGCAATATCCCGAAGTGGCTTCACAGCTACAGGGTTCTTTTTTTACCCACCATAAAAGGCTGGCTTCTCCAGACGAGCTTGTTCTTCCATCAGATACCATTGCTCTTCTTCAATCGGCGCCCGGAATGGAAACGGTCATTTCCAAATGTGGATTATTCGCGATCACATACGACCCGATTGATGCCGATGAAGTAGCCTCCAAGGTGCACGACCCTTCTCATGGAGCCTCGTTGACCTTTAATGGGACGACTCGGGAATATACGCAAGGTCAGCGAACTGTGCTGCTTGAATATGAGGCGTATGTCCCGATGGCGATGAATACGATGAAGCAAATTGGTGACGAAATTGCAGCGCGTTGGCCGTCTACACGTACTGCAATTACACATCGGCTTGGCACAGTGAGGATTGGGGAGACCAGTGTGGTGATTGCTGTTTCTGCTGCACACCGCGATACTTGCTACGAAGCCAGCCGCTATGCCATTGAACAGTTAAAGCAAATCGTACCGATTTGGAAAAAGGAAGTGTGGGAGGACGGCTCAGAGTGGAAGGGGCATCAGCTGGGTGGCTGGAACCCTCATAATACCCAATAGCTTCCGAATGAGAACGAGGACAGGGGGCGTAAATCAACGATGTCAGAAATGAACAAGGACCAGAAAACGGATGCTGATGTACAAGCGCATACGCATGCGTCTCATGCCCGTTATTCCAGACAGGAACTATTCTCGAAAATTGGAACGGCAGGCCAGCGAAATATCCGCAGTAAGCACGTGTTAATGGTGGGTGCTGGTGCACTGGGGACCGCCAATGCGGACATGCTGGTGCGAGCGGGCATCGGACGGCTGACGCTGGTAGACCGTGATTATGTAGATTGGAGCAATCTGCAACGCCAGCAGCTTTATGACGAAGTGGATGCCCGTGAACATATGCCCAAGGCGGTGGCCGCTCAGAAGCGATTGCAGCAAATCAATTCGGACGTGGACATCCGTGCGCTAGTCCGGGACGTATCGTTAGAGGAAATCGACGATATCGCAGCAGGGGTGGACCTTATCGTAGATGCCACCGACAACTTTGAGACACGTCTGCTTATGAACGATTACGCGGTCAAGCACCGAATCCCCTGGATTTACGGAGCGTGCGTAGGCAGTTATGGGACAACCTTTACCATCGTGCCGGGGCAGACACCATGCCTGCATTGCCTGCTCGGAACTGTACCACTCGGCGGTGCGACCTGCGACACGGTTGGTGTGATTAGCCCTGCTGTACAGATGGTAGCGGCTTACCAAAGCGGCGAGGCATTGAAGCTGCTCACCGGGGACGATTCAGCCTTGCAGAGCAAGCTGGTTTCCTTCGATCTGTGGAGCAATCAGCATCAAGCGATCCATATAAGCGCCATGAAGAAAGCCGATTGCCCGACATGTGGTGAGCATCCGGTGTATCCCTTTTTACAATCGGAGCATCAGGCTAAAACGGCTGTCTTGTGCGGACGAGATACGGTTCAAATTCGCCCGGCCCCGGGGGCTGTACGTGATCTGAACGAAGCGGCCCGCCTGTTATCCCGTCAGGGGGGCAAGGTGGAGCATAATCCATACTTGGTATCCGTTGTTATCGGGACGCATCGAATCGTTCTTTTTCAGGATGGACGCCTCTTAATCCATGGCACGAAGGACATCGCCGAGGCGAGATCTATTTATCACAAATATTTGGGTTAGCCAAATAGATTTGAACCTTTATGTGATGTAGATCGTCATCTCATTTCGGAATTTACAGGACAGGGGAAGAACAAGTTGAAAATGAAATTCGGGTACATATTCACACTCGTTGGATTGTTGGCATGGGTACTGGCTGGCTGCTCGTCTCCGGCTGCTGTACAGTCTACACCGTCTGCACCCAAAACAGAACTGATCGTATCTGCTGCTGCCAGTCTTCAAGATAGCCTGAATACACTCAAGGACCAATATGGAAAGCTGCACCCAGATATCAAGCTGACCTTTAACTATGCTTCATCCGGCACATTGCAAAAACAAATTGAACAGGGCGCACCCGCTGACGTATTTATTTCGGCAGGCATGAAGCAAATGAAGGCCTTGACCGATGCTTCTTTAGTAGAAAAGGATAGCGTATTACTTCAAAATAAACTGGTTGTGGTTGTTCCGCAGGATAGGGCGAAAAGCACGGATAACAAAGGCATTACGCTCAATGATTTGGCGGGCCCTTCTTTCCTGAAGCTGGCGGTTGGGGAGCCTGCTACAGTTCCTGCCGGACAGTATTCCAAGGAATCACTGACAAAGGCCAGACTATGGGACAAGCTGGAGCCCAAGATGGTATTCGCCAAAGACGTAAGACAGGTATTAAACTATGTTGAAACAGGCAACGCCGATGCTGGACTTGTGTACCTGACGGATGCCAAATCATCCGATAAAGCTGTTGTTGCGCTGGAAATACCAGAGGAATTGCACGCACCAATCCTATACCCGGAAGCTATTGTCAAAGCAACTAAACACAGCAAGGAAGCAGGCGAGTTTCTTGATTTTCTGCGTACAGATGAAGCTATGAGTGTGTTCAGTAAAGATGGGTTTTCAGCTCCTTCAACAACGACTGGAAAATAGAATCCATATATAAAGGAGGGGGTCCCGTTGGATTGGTCGGCTTTCCTGCCTCCAGTTATCGTATCCGCTAAAGTAGCACTCGTCGCCAGCATTTTTGTCTTTCTGTTAGCTGCCGTTGTGGCTCGGATGATGGCAAATTGCAAGCTGCGAAGGGGAATTAGCGTGATCGAGACGGTTTTACTTCTTCCGCTCGTTTTGCCTCCCACAGTGGTCGGCTTTATTTTGCTCATTGTGCTGGGAAGAAAAGGCTGGATCGGTATAGCCTTCGAAAGCTTTTTCCAGCAGACAATCGTGTTTACATGGGGAGCAGCAGTAGTGGCCGCCGTGGTTGTTGCCTTTCCATTGGCTTACCGGACGATCAAAGCAGGCTTTGAAGCCGTAGATCCCGAGGTAGAACAGGTTGCACGTGTGCAAGGTGCCAACGAGTGGCAAGTGTTTCGCCACATTACGTTGCCACTTGCCTACCGACCGCTCATCTCAGGATACATTCTAGGCTTTGCCCGAGGGTTGGGGGAATTTGGCGCTACAATGATGCTTGCGGGTAATATTCCTGAACAAACTCAAACCCTGCCTACGGCGATCTACACCGCATCGGAGGCTGGGAATATGACACTCTCCTGGAGCTGGGTAGCCGTTATCATTCTATTCTCTTTTATTATGCTTATGCTTTCAAATCGGCTGGTAAAGGATTAGCCTGATTGGAGTAAGAACATACGCAGTTTGCCGATGGGGCAGGCTGTGTTTTATTTTTCGTGAGAAAATAAAGTTTTAGACTCATTCGCTCTCGCTCCACTTTCGATAAAGCATATTCGAACAGTGGGATCGCTGCCATAAATAAAATACAAGCGTTCTAAAGAAATCATGTGCTACCTCGCTATGACGCCACGCCTGGTATCAAAGAGTGATTGATACACGGCTCACTCCTTTTCTACAGCAAATCTGGTTGGACTAGCCTCAATGAATTTATGGTATAATTTACAAGTCCAAACAAGGGGAGGTATGGAATCATGAAGAAATTGGGGGGAATTTTGTGGGTAGGTTTAGCGATGGTTTTGGGGCTTGGTCTGGCGGCCGTAAATGTGCAGCCCCGGGCCGCCTCCGCGGCCGGCACAAAATATTATGTGGCCACGAGCGGCAGCGACTCCAACGCCGGAACGACCGACGCACCGTGGAAGACACTGCAGCATGCGGCTGACGTGGCTCCCGCGGGAAGCACGGTCTACGTCCGGGGCGGCGTGTACAATCAGAAACTGAAGATCACCCGCTCAGGCTCTGCTTCGCAGGGTCCCATTGTGTTCACCAGCTATGGGACGGAGACCGTCATCATTGACGGCACAGGACTTTCGGTCAGCGGGACTGAAGGGCTGATCGAACTGGCCGATGTCAATTACGTTACCGTTCAAGGGTTTGAAATCCGCAATTTTACCACTGCTTCCAAGAACGCTGTGCCTGTAGGTATTTATGTCCACGGTTCGGGCAGCTTCATTAATCTGTCCAACAACAAAATCCATGACATCAAAAACACGGTCACCCCGGCTGGCAAAGATCGGCTGGGTCGGGACGCCCACGGCATCGCTGTTTACGGCACGAAAGCTCCGGCTTCGCTTCACGACCTTACGATCAGCGGCAATGAGCTGTACAATCTCGTGCTGGGCTCCAGCGAATCGCTCGTTTTAAACGGCAACGTGGATGGCTTTGCGGTGACCGACAACCTCATTCACGATAACGACAACATCGGAATCGATCTGATCGGCTTTGAGGGAACCGCCCCGAATACCGCTTACGATCAGGCGCGGAACGGGTTGGTGAAGGGCAACCGGGTGTACAATAATTCTGTTCGAAATAACCCATCTTACAAGAAAGACGACAACTCGGCCGGCGGAATTTATGTGGATGGCGGCAAGGACAGTATTATCGAGCAGAACTACAGCTACAACAACGACATTGGCATCGAAATGGCCTCCGAGCATGCCAGCAAAGCCACCAGCAATATTACGGTCCGCAGCAACGTGATATATAACAACCGGCTGACCGGCATCGCCATGGGCGGTTACAATGAGGAGCGTGGCTCAACGGTAAACTGCAAGATCGTGAACAATACGCTGTTCAAGAACGATACATTTGACGACGGAAGCGGCCAGCTTTTGGTTCAGTACGATACGCGAAACAACGTGATCAAGAACAATATTTTCGTGGCTAGCTCCACGGATGTGTTGATCTCCAATGAATACACCAAAAATTCCGGCAATGTTGTGGATTATAATTTATATTTTGCTCCCGGCGGCAGCTCGGAAGCTAATTGGAAATGGAAAGATAAGGAATATACAGGTTTCTCCGCTTATAAAAAGGGGACCGGCAACGATGCACATTCTTTGTTCATCGACCCCAAATTTGTGAATGCTACGGGAGACGATTTCCATCTTCAATCTTCGTCACAGGCAATTGATGCCGGTGACACGGACCGTGCCATCATCGGAACGCTGGATATTGACGGGAAGCCTAGAGTACAGGGAGCCGCTTTTAACATCGGCGCCTACGAATAAGCCCCATATTCAATGAAAAACAGTGCGTACCGACGCTATGCAGTGCGCACTGTTTGTATGTTTCTTACAATGTTCCTTGCAATTAAAACACCTTCAAAGGGAATCCCCATGTCGTAAGATATGAGGATAAACTTTGGAGGTGTTTTTGCGTTGGCAACAAGATTAAGCTATCCTCGGGAAGTAAAAATGGAAGTCATACAAATGAGATCAGTAAATTGTTCCTGTTCGAGAGATTCTGATTAACATAGTTGTTGTACACCTTTGAACCATACGGATTTGATCGACAAGGTATCCGAGATGTTGGTTGTCGGATCACCGTTTACTAGTATAAAGTCAGCGAGCGCACCTTCGGCAATACGGCCGCGATCGTTAAGCCCAAAGCAACGGGCCGGTTTCGATGTAGCCGACTGAAGCGCTTCTATCGGAGTAAATCCGGCCTCAACCAGCAATTGCATTTCATGATGGACGCTAGCTCCATGAGCAAGGCCGCCAAGATTCGGAACAGGAACGGGAGCGACATCCGTCCCGACCAGAATATCCACACCGGCACGGTGAAGATCCATCACATTTTTAAAGCTATTCTCCAAATTGCCTTGCCGGAAAGTATGGAAGCTTGAGTTCAAAATATCGGTCCATTCCGGACTTAATTTGGAATAAACACGTGGATCATTCGCCAATTCTGATGCCGGATTCCCTAGAATGGATGAGTTCAATACCAAGCACGGTATAACAAATGCGCCTGAATCCGCTATGGACTTCACCAACTCGGATGTGTATTCGGGCCTGTCGAGAAATAAGTGACCCAATCCGTCGACTCCAGTATCAATGGCGGTTTGCGAAGAATGAGCCGTCAAGACGTGGGCTATGACAATTTTATCGAACTTATGGGCTTCTGCTACGGCTGCTTTTAGATCTCGTCGCTTAAAATAGGCAGTCCAGGGGCACCTAAGACTGTCCCTTCTTCAATCATGATTTTAATATAGTCGGCGCCACTCTCCACTTGGGTATGCACATGTTTGATCGCTTCTTCGACTGTCGTCACTTGGGGCACTTTTTCGTGATCGTGAGCGTAAGCGGCTAGCATAGCTTCCCGGTTTTCCTTTGGTAACTTCTCCAATTCCTTTAAAACGAACTCAGGAATTTCATCCTCATCCTGCAATAATTCATCCGGATGACCACCTGGAGCGGTGATCGCTGTGCCGGCAGAACGGACTTCGGCGACGTCATTCACGTTTTTTAACTGGATCTTGCGCCCTCTTTCTGTAAAACTGCCGTTCATTTCGAGTTCTGTCGTGACGCCGAATTTTAAAGCATCTCGTAACCCACCGATTGAAGTGTGGACATGCGCATCAATCAGGCCGGGCAATAATGTCGCATTTTCCCCGTCGATGATCGTTGCATGCGTCGGAAGGTCTCCGCCTACCGAAATAATGGCTTCCCCATGGATGATAACATTTCTGGGCTCAATAACTTTTTCTCCATCGAAAATACGTACATTCGTAATCGCTGTAACTTTTTCTAACGTAGAGCTTTGAGTTACATTCTTCATGTCGTTCCTCCTAAGTGTTTGGTTTTAAATAGTTAGAATTCTAACTGTTAGTTTTATGACTGTCAATAAACTAATTTTTTTGTTTGACAAACAGTTTAGAGATTTATATAGTTTATTTACTGACAATTAGACTTCTAATAATTTGAGGAGGAACGATTATGAAAACCCAAAAGGATACGGTTTATCTGGATTTGTTTCAGATTATCGGTCTTAAGTTAAAGAAAAGAGCGGACGAGAGTATAAAAGAGTTGGGATTAAATGCTCAACAAGGAAAAATGATTAGATATATCTACGAGAATCAAGAAAATGATTTAATTCAGAAGGATCTTGCCGATCGGTTTCATCTGCGCGGAGCCAGCATTACAAGCATGCTTCAAGGTCTTGAGCAAAAAGGATTCATCGAGCGCAAAATCCCGGCCAATAATGAACGGCAAAAAAATATTTATGTTTTACCAAAAGCCATTGAGCTGATTGAAGCTTTTAGTGACTCTTTTCAAAAGGTGGAGGACGAAATTGTTCAAGCCCTGACCGAAGAGGAAAAGCAAATTTTAGAGGAAATGTTAATCAAAATTAATGAACGCATATAATTGCAGATAAAAGCATGTTCCAAAAATCACTTTCGCTTGCTCTCTGTTTTATATGATAGGAATCGGTTATGATGGAAATAGTAACAGGGATTTTAGTAGATTTTAGGAGAGCGGTGCGATATGAGAAGGGAAACGGGTTTTAACGAAATTATTCGAAAAGTACGCAAAGAGCTGTTTGGGAAAGGCCCGGAACGCATACATACGACCTTTGTAGATAATATGGCCATCACGATGCTGTATGGAAATTTGACCCCATCCGAAAAGTTTCTGGCGCAAGAGCCTTCCGGGAAAGAGATGGTGCATGCAGCCCGAACCAAAATGGTTCAAAAAATCTATCCCGTACAGTTCAATAAAGAACTGGAGGATTACATGGATTCACGGCTGCTGCATCTCTTTTCAGATATTAAAGTGGAAGAAGATATAGCCATCTCCGTTTTTGTGTTTGAAGATAACATTACTGCAAAATAAAAAGAAGGCGGAACCGACATCGAATCCATATTGTTGGAGAGGTTGGCTGCACCTTCGATTTAATTAACGATGTCCTAATTGGAATGGAAATAATAGAGAGATTTTTCTGTTTATACGTCTTTTCTTCTTCGATATTGATATTGGGACCATTGGTAGAGAACAAAACATCCTATGCAAAAACCAAGGATAGCCATCAATGCCGCCACCAGGACCAGGGCCGAGAATACATAAGCGACAATACTCCACTGGATCATAAATCCTACCCAAGCGACCAGTAGAAAAAAGACAGCAAGAAGCTGATTAAACCTTTGCTGTTCTCGGTCCTCCTGCACATACGAGGAGGGGCTTTTCTTCAAAAAAAGCTTGGCTATTCGCATTACCGGATTGAAGTTAAAAAGGACACCGAGCAACCCCGCGATAAGAGGAATAGCTAGCACCCCATATCCCCCTGTGATCCAAGCGAAAACTACAGATAAAACAATTATCCATTGATTAGCCCTTACTAACGGGCGTGGTATTGAGGCTGCAGCTTGACTCATATATATCATCCTTTTCTTATCGGAATAAAATAAAATTTTAAATTATTATAGCCTAACATTTAGGGAATAGATACTATGAAAAACGGAGAATTTTGCAAGTCCATCTACTAATTTCTTCTTGTCTTGCTTAATTCCTACTTTTTCACAGAATAGAGATTATATTAACTAATATGTATACTTGGACAAGGAAGTGTGAGATTTGGAGTGTGTCATTTTTATAGGAATTCAGGCTTCAGGCAAATCGACATTTTATAAAGAACATTTCTTCAAAACACATATGCGAATAAACCTTGATATGCTTAAAACACGGAATAGGGAAAACATTTACCTTCAAGCCTCCATCGAAACAATGCAGCCTTTTGTTGTAGACAATACGAATCCAACGGTTGTGGAACGGAAGAAATATATAGATGCTTGTAAGAATAAGGGATTTAAGATTATTGGTTACTATTTTGAACCCAATTTTGTAGAATCCATCAAGCGTAATGAGGAGCGCACAGGCAAAGAGTATATTCCTGAAATCGGTATTAAAAGCGTTATGAGTAAACTAAAGGCTCCGAGCTACGAAGAAGGGTTTGATGAACTTTATAGCGTGACTTCCAGTGAAGGAACGTTTCAGATCGAAAAGCAGCCAGAGAACTACACAAACTAGGGGGAGTATCTATGAATATACCTGAGAAATACATCAAACATTTTCCAGCATATGAGGACGTATTTGTTGGCGATCTTAAACATTATCGGAAGCACTTTTAGCCGATTTGCTCGATTAATCTTCAATTTTTATTCCCGGAGCAGGAGAAGTGGCTGCATTTTGTTTCCGCAAAAGAAATTCACGAAGGCTGTGTGGGTGAGAATAAGCAATTTCATACTGCTTTTACCAAGGAAGATATGTTGGGATTCGATGTAATTGACGTTAAATACAAATTCGAAGCGAACTGGATTACTTTAGACTTCACTAGAAAGAGTAGTTGAAAGCCACCTATGAAACGCTGAAATTAGCGGGAGATAAAGCATTGGGAATACCAAAGAATCTGTAGATGAACTCACCCGTGATTTTGAGGAAAAGAAGTTCAATGGTTGGGGGTTGAGTTTCCCTGAAGTCAACGGCATTTTGGATGATATCGCATTTCAGTCTGATGAGGCTCAAAGCTATATAAAGGAATATGGTGAATCGATCGAAGAGGTGCTCCGGTTCGAGCAAACCAATTTGCCCCATGTGCCCAAACGTTCCAATGGTGAGACTTTTACCTATATCGGTTCCTTCACTGGATATTATTTTCAAGCGTTTGGGGCGGATGCCGTCTATTTATTCTATGATAGAGAATTAAGTAAAGCGGTAATTTGCTTCGAATATTCATAAATGCATAGAAAAAAACTCCCTAGAAAGGGAGTCAGGCTGTCGAGAAACCCCCTGTTTTTTTAATGAGGTTTAAAATGGCCATTTTGATCAAATAAAAATGGGTCCTCAGATCGTTTTAAATCGATTTTTGTTTTAAAAGTTGAGTCTCCCCAAATAAAAAATAAAGTGTCGAGAAAGTCCGTTGGACTTTCTCGACACTCTGACTCCCTAGAAAGGGAGTTTTAAAACTTATTTTTTATTCAAAGTAACATCATGCTCTTTGGCAAGTGTGTTGACTTGTTCATTAAAATCTCTGAGTAGCTTTCTACCCTCAGTGAGCTTGGTGTTACCTTCACTGACTAAGCCCATATCCTGTTTTTCCAACGCATCGAGCATCATAATGAGGGCATCTTTTTGAGTATTAACGGCCTTGATGTAAGTTTCGTGGACGGCTCTTACCTCAGGCGTTTCCGTCTTTACAGCTTCTACTTTATCAACATATTTGGTGTATTCAGGGATAATATCATCTTTTAAAGTATTATATAGTGTTACGTCATCAGTGTAATTATTTCCGGTCGCAGCTGTATACTTATCAGTTACTGTTTTTTCCTCTTGTGCCAATGGAAGCATTCCATCATTCACATAGGTGATTAGATCTTTTTTTACCGGATCGGTAGAGCAGGCTGCCAAAATGGAGAAGCAACATATTACTAACATAAACAGGCTAAGTTTTTTCATCTGTATTCCCCTTTTTTATGTATGTTATGGGTAATTCGATTCATTTAATAGTCAGAAGGAACTATCCATATTATTTGATTATATCGTATAAATAAGAGAATGGTAGGATTTTTATGGTAAAATAGTGTCGAAATTAAGTTGATTGATCTGGTTTTTAACATAAGTGCAACAGGAAAGTTAATCCGGTAGCGAACCCCAAGCGCACATAAAAACCCCGGATCATTCGCACCTTAAGCGGGGCACGGAGGCAGCAGCCTGATCGTGAATGGTGTTGTGAAAACGATGGATGGCCAACTGGTTCCCAATGCTCCTGTCACGGTTGTTTGGCTGGATAAGAACTGGACCGAGGGCAGCGGTAACCGTACGAGAACGGCTTCTGCGTACACCGATGATAGCGGTAGATTTAGTGTAACGCTTTCTCTTCCGCAATCGACAGGAAAAAATGTGGATTATATAAGTGAAATTGGTTCCACACACTATTATGATCTTACAGGAGTAGCGGCTCAGGTCGATGGAACTTCGATTAGTGCAACGGACATTGTTTATCTGTTTGCTTACAGCTTGAGAAATTAAGATAAGCTTTAATATAGTTTTGATTCATGAGAGTCGCCTTTTTTGAATGGTTAGCTGAGGCTTTCCATTTCAGAAAGAGCGACTTTTCATGTTTATTCACCAAGGATAAGAAAATGGTCTTGTTTTCATAGATTACAAATAGAAAATATTTTGCATAATATATTCCAATAGAACCAAAAATGATTTATGATAGAGCCAACAGCCTAGAAAGCGCCCTGGTTTATCCGGGGATAGCGGGAATTCCTTAAACCATTCGAGAGGGGATTTCAGTATGAAGAGGTTCAAAAAGGCTATTGCAGTGATGTTGAGCATGATGCTCCTGTTTGCTTTCGGAGTGACTGCGAATGCGAGTGAAAGCACGGAGGCTGTATCGGATCAAGCGATTAAGGCGGAATCTCAGGTTCAGCTAACAACTGACAAAGAAGACGTAATTAAGCGTTTAACGCGGGCAGACAAGCTAGACAGCGTAACGTCTTCGGTTTATGTCATTCAAGAAAATCTCAACTTCAAGACCCCAGACACAACTTCATTGAAAAGGGAAACCATTTCTTCGCTGAAAGCAAGCCCAATGGCTGCATCAGCCACAGCTTCCTCTGCTACGTATTCCGGTACGATTACGCAAGAGGGGGGCACACAATTTTTATATCCGATTTATTTGCAGCCCGGTGAACTGTTGCAGGCCCAGTTAGATGGTCCATTTTCAGCCCAGCTAGACTATGACTTATACTTGTACGAATTTGATATGACGACAGGTGATATTAATCCCAATGCCATTGACGCTTCCACCTATGGTACTTATTTTAACAATTATGAACAGGGGGCTGCATCACTTCCTGAAAACGTAGGCACCCGCAACGCTGCTGGATATGAAAAGGCTTACGCGCTTGCAGTCCATGCCAAGAAGGGATCTAGCATTAATGATCCTTTCTATCTAACGGTCGACACAAGCTCCAGCTATGATGCCTATGAGCCGGATGAGAGTGCTTTTCATGCCTATAATTTCACCTTTAGTACGGGCGGCTCATCGCTTAATTCGCGCTCTATTCATTCCGGTATTGATAACGACTGGTATCAAATCACGATCCCTGCCAGCCGAAATTATGATGCTTTGAATGTAAAACTTGACAATACTTCGGAAAGCTACGGCTACAACGCAGAAGTTTATGGAGCTTTAACAGGAAACCAAATGGTGCTTTTACCGCAAACGAATCACAACGTTACCTTAAATACAGGAACCTACTATGTGCGAGTATACACAACAAATCAGTATTCACCTGATCATTTGTATACACTCACACTTAAGCCGGTACTTCGGGCCGGAAAAATTGAAATTACCGGCTATGATTCCAGCAATGGTCCTAATGATTATCCGAGCTACTCATATGGTCGTCATTATCGGGTTAATCAACGCAGTAACCTTACCGTAAAAGGTGTTGTTAGGACAACTGATGGTTATGCAGTGGCAAATGCGCCAGTGGATGTAACCTGGTTGAACCAGAACTGGACTGAAAGCAGCGGGAATCGCACTCGTACAGGCACTGGTTATACGGATCAGAATGGAGCCTTTAGTGTAACCCTTTCCCTGCCATCTTCAACTGGAAGTATTGCGGAATACCTGCCTGGACCAATCAGTTTTACACATTACTATGATCTTTCAAGGGTAGCTGCTCAAGTGTCAGGTACTTCGATTATAGACACAGATATTGTATATCACTTTGCCTATAGTGTTTATGGCGGGTGATGGATGGGTTCATAAAGAAATCTCCACAATTACTTGTTATTTGAATACTTTATATTTAAAGCCAAGGTAGCTTTTTTCAATATATGTTCATTTTTGGACAAAGCATATATTCATTCCATATATGCTTTGTCCGATATATATACAAACAGGGTTACATTACATTATACATACGCCTTAGATGCCTGTTACAAACATGACAGGAGGAAGTAGGATGAATTTTGGGCCTCTTAGAGCACAACAAGCGGTTCTTAACTCTAGTAGCTTACGGATAAATCCGTCAAGCAAGCAAGGAGTTCCATCCCCCCAGCTACATGAAGAAAAACAATCTGGATTGATCGTTCAGGACACTGTGGAGATTAGTGAAGCCGGCAGACAGCTGGCCGAAGGAGCTATTGTGTCACATGCTGCCAAGTATTTTGGTACAACACAGATCAATGATTCATTAAACCGGGTTTTGGAAGGTCAACCAGAAGAAGTGTCCAATTCAGTGTACAATATGATTCAATCCAATTTTATTGTTGACGGGACGGTAACGGATGAGAATCAGCGAGCTGTGTTGCTGGAGATGGGAGTTTCCCAATCCAAGTATATCGCAGATCATTATATGGAAGGCGATAAGGCCAAAGAATTTCTGGAGACCATGAACCAGATAGCTGGAATTGCTTTGACACGATCCATAGATTCAGAGACCGGAGATATTAGCTACACGACTCCAACAGATCGCCCGTTAGGCGCACCTGAGGATTATGTCAAGCTGTCGGAAGTGATGAAGCAGGCGGATCCTCAACAATATGCGGCATTCATGAATGACATTAAAGGTGGGGGAAATGGACTAAGCCAGCTGTTAAATTTTGCGCAAAAGGTTCCTCAACACACCGATTGGATTGAGCAATATAAAGAGCGTGCGGGACAGACTGCGGAGTTGTTGAATAACGCGCAGTTAAAAAATCGGTTTGACAAAGCTGATACGACTTCGGCTTCCGCATTTATGAACAGTATGCAAAACCTTCTTACGGAATCTTCGGCTACTCAGGACTCTTACATGCAGAATATGCGGGGATTTTTTCGGAACTTGGGTGTTCAGGTAGATTAAAACCTTCAAATAATTTTACAGTTCTGTTTACATCCTGCTAGGAACGAAGTATAATAGCTTCAAAACATACTCGTGAACTTGAGGAAGCACCTCAAACTTAGGCATTAACGCCTTCGTTTGAGGTGCTTTTTCTATTTTAGCCGAAGCGAGTCTGTAAAGCTCTTTGAAAATAAAATAAAGTAAGGAGAAGTGTATGCATCGAAAAAATAAGCGAAAGGTAAGGAAGTACAGCAAGTGGGTGTATGGATTGTTGGCTGTTCTACTCCTGTTAACGATGATTCCCATATTTCCGGAAAGGGTATCAGCCGCTACTCAAGAGATCATTGGAGGCCCTTTTTGCCAAAACAACTTGCCGGGTGGGGGCGACATATGGGGGTCCTCGTCAGGAAATGGGATAGGAGCAACGGAAGTTTACAGCGGCATGGGTTCGGCAAGATATAAATGTGAGGGCAGTGTGCAGCCAACCAATCGTTTTGTTGATATTGGAAGATCTATTAGAACTTCTGATTATAGGGTTTTTGTTTACATTGAAGGGTCTTACCACACAGATTTATATGCATCTAATGCCGCAGCTGGAAGCAGTTGGAGGCCTGACGGAACGAATTTATATACATGGACTAATGTAACGAAATTCTATGCAGATAGCTTTTATCAAGGAAAATGGGTAGAGATTACTGACTCTATTACATTAAGGGATATTCGGTATTTTAGAGCCATGGGGTACAATCAGCAGACAAGTAATGAAATATCCAGGTTTGGCATCCGTCTCATTCCCAAATCGGACCTGATGCCTACACCGCCCCGGATTCATGCAGGCGCAGAGGGACAGGCGGTTACAGGCTGGACCAAAGAACCTGTAACTGTTTGGATCAACGGGGACGTGGCCCCCGAAGGGCTAAAATACTATGAATATAGTGTGAATGGAGGAGCATTCCAGCCATATACAGGACCCTTTACTGTATATGACCATGGCGTAAATACGATCTATGCCCGGACAGTGGACGTAAATAACCAGTACAGTGGCCTTTCCGCCGGGAAAGTTCGAATAGACAAGATGCCGCCAACCCCACCAGTCATAAATGCAACAGGGAACAGTAATGACTATGTCCTTTCATTGCAGCCGGGAACAGATGATTATTCTGGATTGGCTCATACTCAATTTCGTATGACGGGTGTTGTGAATCAGGATTGGCAAGACTATCGTGGAGTGCTTCATGTGAATAAGGACGGCAAAAGCACGGTTTATGCACGCTCCATAGACAGCGTTGGTAATGTGAGCCAAGAAGTAAGCAAGGAAGTCACCATTGATAAAAAGGGGCCGACTGCTCCTGTCATCCGGGCTAGTGAGGCAGGTCCAACAATCCATGATGTAAATATTTCCATTGATTCAGGAAGTGACCCGATAAATGGAATTAAGCTGACACAGTACCGCTTGAGTCCGACAGGGGAGTGGCAGACGTATCAGGGTATGGTGACATTAACTGCTGAAGGGAATTACGAGTTATCAGCACGGACAATCAATAACCTGGATGTTCCTGGTCCAGTCGTGACTCAATCGGTCATGATTGATCGAACCAAACCAACGCCTCCAGAAGTTACATTTTCCGAGGTGACGATGCCTACCCGGTACACCAATAAGCCAGTGCAATTTTCTCTATCAGGTGCGACGGATGTTGCTGCAGTACATTATGAATATCAATGGGGTTCTAGCGGTTATGTGCCTGGAGCATCGGGAATATTAAATCGCTCCGGTATCGTAAAAGTGACTGCTCAAGCTGTAGATGCAGCTGGAAATCGAAGTGATCCGGTGTCGGCAACGTCTTATATTGATTTGGAACCCCCGACAATCCAGTTGACGCCGAATTCGCGTGAATGGAAGGATTCGAGTATTGATGTGGAGATACGATATGCCGACCAGCATTCGGGGATCGAGCCAGCAACAATGCAGTATAGAATCACAAACAGTCCTGATTCACCTGAAAATTGGGATACAGCAGCCAATACGGCAATTCGGTTGAATCTTTTAAATGAAGGTGAATGGTATGTTCATGCCAAGGTCAAAGACCGAGCGGGTAACATTTCTCAAACGGTCAGCGGTGCACTTCGCATTCAAATGCAGCCCGAGCCGGTTGTGCTCTCAGCGACATCCATACGAAACACAGAGGCCGATTTGCAATGGACTCTTCCATCTGGCTTTAATGATGGTTACGTCTATTCTATCCGGAATCTAACAACCCATGAGGTTTGGGATGTTGCGCATCCGACAAATTCTTTTACCAATAAAAAGCTGCAGGGAGGACATCAATACGAATATGAAGTGCGTTCCAGTAATCATGTGGGAGGCAATGCGTATTCCAATCGAGTGCGCGTTTTAACACTACCTGATGCGCCTGATCTTATTCAGTTAAGAACTGTCTCTCGTCATCCAGCAGAGATCATGGCCGACTTTACGCCAGTTGCTTCTGCTAACAAATATAATATTGTAGCAACGGACGTAAGTACGGGAGAAGTCATATTTAGGGATACGGTTACACAGGATGTATATAATCCAATTACGGGAACGGAGCCTGGTAAATATTATGATGTTTCTGTATCAGCTTTGAATGAGACTGGAGAGGGGGCGGCAAAGCATGTATCTTTTTTAAGCCTGCCAGACAGCCCAGCCGGATTCCAAAATGTAACTGTAAGAGAAGATAGAGTTGAATTGAAATGGAATGATGTAGTCACAGCCACATACTACGCGTTAGATCGAGACAAAGTATCGGTTTATCATGATGTGTATACGGAATTCACAGATAATGATCTTGAGGCGGGAACAGAGTATGTTTATCGTATTTCGGCTGAAAATACAACGGGATTCGGAGATTATGCTCATCTGGGAGTCATCACATTACCGGCTCGGGTAACTACGCTGGCAAGTGTGACGAAGGATGTATATTCCGTTGGTGTAATGTGGCAAGATGTGCAGGGGGCTGAAGGATACATTTTGAGTGTTAACGATAAGCCAAATGTGCAGATTCCCCGGGGTATCCATTCTTATACTTTTGAGGGCTTGCCAGCGGGGAGGCCTGCAAGTATTCGTATACGGGCCTACAATCGGAGTGGTATAGGTGAAGATGCGACTATCAATGAATTGACGCTACCTGCTTCGGCAGTACAGCTTGCAGCAGTAGATGTTCGGCAGCACGAGGCCACATTGAAATGGGAGCCTGTTGACGGAGCAACTCAATATAAGGTAACAATCAACGAGCAAGATTATTACAGCACCGAACCACGCGTAGTTGTATCTGGATTGGAAGGTGGGAAAAACTATAATTTTCAAGTGAGCAGCGGTAACAGCAGCGGTTTCAGTCAACCGGCGTGGGAAGAACTGCTGACACTACCGCCCCAGGTGCAACATGTAAAAGTTACAGAACTTGGGAATGGCCGGATTTCATTGAGCTGGGATGGATCAAATAGCGCTTATCAATATGCTGTAATCCGCAGAGATACGGGAGAAGTCTTTGACACCAGAAATGCTCATATTGCACTTTCAGGTATCCAACCCGGTATGATTTACTCGTTTGGTATTCAAGCCATGAATACGAGCGGTGCAGGTGACATAGCTCCGTTCACGTATCGTGCGTTGCCAGATGAAATACCAGATAGCAGGTTGATTGTGAAAGACGTAACTGATACAAATCTGGTTGTTACGTGGAAAGAAGCTCTAGGCGCGGATGCTTACAATGTATACCAAAATGGAGTGCTTATCAGTCATACGACCCATAATGAGTTTAAATTAAACAAATTAGATAGTTCTACAGTGTATCGTATTACCGTTAAGCCAGTTAACACGAGTGGTGAAGGTAAGCCGACCGAAGTTGAAGTGGAAACACTGCCGTCTCCAGACTTCAAATTATCGAAGACAGAAACAACGAATAATGAGTTTATCATCCATTGGGAATCAGAGCATCATAATGATATTTTCGTTCTCATCAGTGAAGGAGGAACAGAACTATACCGTGGTAAAGAGCGAGGCTTTATCTGGAGAGAACTCAGAGAGAAGCAGTTGTACACAGTTCAACTCTGGGCAGAAAACAGTCAAGGAAAACGCACAGAGGCAAAACAGGTGAACGGTAAAACTACAGGGAAACCTGTGGACACAGGTGGCGGAGCAGGAGGGGCGGCGAGTGTAAAACCGAATCAGTCTGTTGTAGATCAACCTGTTGTGAAGGAGCAAATAGAAACAGGGTTCGTTCAAGCCACGTCAGTTGAGACGAAGTCCAATCATTTTAGTGACATTGATCGGATATTTAATAGAGAGAAAATAAATGCACTTGCTGATTTGGGTGTAGTGAAGGGGACGACCCACACGCTTTTCGAGCCAAACAGACTTGTAACACGAATGGAATTCACCTCGATGCTTGTCCGTTCCCTGAAATTACCACTCGAAACGGATGTGACTTTAGGCTTCGAGGATATCAATCCATCCGCCTGGTACCTTGATTTACTCAAAACGGCGATTAAAGATCAGGTCGCTCGCGGGTTTAGTAATAGAGAATTTGGTCCGGATCGGGTCATAAACCGTGAGCAGGCGGCTAAAATGGTGAATAACGTTATCAAGGCTACACCACAACATGAAAGCAGTGTATACTCAGATACCTCTCAAATTGTGGAGTGGGCCAGAAAGGATGTACTTGGTCTAACCGAAATTAATTTAGTACAAGGATATCCGGATGGAAGCTTCCGTGCCAAACAGGAAGTCACACGTGCAGAAGCGGCTGAGATGATTTATAACATGCTTCAAATGAAATAGCAGAATGAATGTGAGTAACTGTTATAGTTGAGACAGATGAAATTAATAAATGAGAATTTTTATAAAAAACAGTTTTGAGATAGAGTGGGGACCTTGATTGTCAGAAACATTGATGAATCAAGGTTTTTCTACTTTATTTGATGATGAAACGATAAAATTTATTAATAACCTCGGGAGAACAGGTGCAGATTGTTAATCTGCTGCCTGTTGAACTGATTGAGCGTTCAATGACTTGACTGAAATCTGTTCCTCTAACAAGGGGAGACGGATTTTTTTTAAGTACATGTAAAAGTTTAATATGTCAAACAATTGACACAAGTCAACCCTTTGACATACAATTCAATTGTAAGCGCTTTATTTAGATGATCAGAGCAACTAAGAACAAGGGGGATGACAAAGTGAGGAAATTCAAAAGAGTTCAATGGATGGTAATGCTGCTTCTTTTGGTTATGGTAGTGTCCGCATGCGGAAGCTCCGGTAATTCGGCTTCTGGAGGAGGATCAGCGGATTCGGGAAATGTGAAAATTACGCTTTTGAATTCCAAAGGTGAGATCCTTACACAGCTGGGGGATGCCGCCAAGGCATTCCATGAAGACAATCCGGGCATCACGGTTGAAATCCAGCCGGTTCCGACCGGTGGGTCACCTTTTGAGCGTGCCTCTGCATTGTATGCATCCGGAAATCCACCGACCATGATCATGCTGGATACAGGCGATGTCGATAAATTCAAGGACCGTATTCTTGATCTGAGCGGAGAAAAGTGGAATGCGGACACTGTTGAGAACGCAACTACAGCTACGACATTTGATGGTAAGAATTACGCATTTCCGCTGGCTGTTGAAGGCTACGGATTCATTTACAACAAAGCTGTTGTTGATAAAGCAGTAGGTGGAAGCTTTGATCCCGCCACAATTAAAACCCGAAATGACCTTGAAAAACTGTTTCAGCAAATAGAGGCATCCGGAAAGAAAGCACTGGTGATTTCTCCAATGGACTGGTCCCTGGGCGCTCATTATTTGCCTCTTGCTTATGCTGGCCAGAACAAAGACATGGCTGAAGTGAACAAGTTCATAGCGTCACTGAAAGCGGGCAAAGCCCACTTGGCTAACAATCCGGTATTTAACGGACTTATGGATACATTTGACGTCATGATGAAATACAATATCGATCAGGCTTCCCCGCTGGCAGGGACTTATGAACGCGGACCAGAGCTGCTTGGCAAAGGTGAAGTTGGCATCTGGTTCATGGGCAACTGGGCATGGCCGCAAATCAGTGGTTTTGATACCGCTAACAAAGAATATGGTTTCCTGCCTGTACCGATCAGCAACAATGCCAATGACTACGGCAATCAGGAGATTTCGTCCGCTGTATCCAAACGCATTGTTATTGACAAAGAGAAGGCTACGCCGGAGCAGCAGGAGGCGGCGAAGAAGTTCCTGAACTGGATTGTCTACGAGAAGAAAGGCCAGGATTTCCTCGTGAACAAAGCGAACATTATCCCGGCGTTCAAAAATATTACATTACCTGCGGCCGACCCGCTTGGCAAGTCCATCCAGGATTATATCGCAAAAGGCAAGTCAGAGCAGTCGATGAGTACACTGCCTGCTGACCACTGGTCCAAGGTAGGTTCTTCCATGCAGAAATATCTGGCGAAACAGGGCGACCGCGCAACACTGGTAAAAGAAATCGAAGACTATTGGAAAAACGTAAAATAAGTTTTTTCGAAACCACCCGGAGTAAAGAGGGGGATCATCATGATTGTTGAAAAGGGAGTGTGGAACCGACTCCGGTCACGGCTGCTGTTTACTGGTCCAACCTTGTTGGCCTTCATAACGGTAATGATCATTCCGTTTTTGTACGGCATCTATTTGACGTTCACGAACTGGGACGGTATTTCCACGACACTATCGCTGGTGGGTGTCCAAAACTACCTTGCCGTTTTTCGGGATACTGAGTTTTGGAAATCGTTCGGCTTGACGCTCAAATATGTGTTTTATACCGTAGTTCTTATCAATGTTATCGCTTTTATGCTGGCCTATGTGCTGACAAAAGGATTAAAGGGACAGAGTATCTTCCGGGCGGGATTTTTCCTGCCCAACCTTGTTGGCGGCATTGTACTCGGTTTTATCTGGCAGTTTATTTTCAACAACGTACTTGTCTACTTGGGACAACATGCTGGCATTCAGTCACTCAGCACAACTTGGCTGGCTGATCCCGACAAAGCTTTCTGGGCACTCGTGATTGTAACCGTGTGGCAGAACGCGGGTTACATGATGGTCATTTACATCGCGGGACTGACCGGTGTGCCGAATGATATTATGGAGGCTGCAAGCATTGATGGGGCGAACAGCTGGATTAGACTGCGGAAAATGGTCCTTCCCTTGATGGTTCCTTCTTTCATCGTATGTATATTTTTGTCCTTGCAGCGCGGATTTATGGTCTATGACGTGAACCTTGCGCTCACGAAAGGCGGACCGTTCAGCAGTACTCAAATGGTGTCGATGCATGTGTATGAAAAGGCTTTCCTTTCCCGTGATTATGGTGTGGGGCAGGCGGAAGCATTCGTACTATTCCTGATGGTTGCTCTCATCACCCTGCTTCAGGTTTATTTTAGCAAGAAGTTGGAGGTGGAGGCATAATGACAAGTCAAAAAGCCGTTTCCTTCATCATCAAGTTCATTGTGCTGACAGTCGTGCTCATATTGTTCATCGTGCCATTCGTTTTTCTGCTGATCAATTCTTTTAAGGAAAACATAGCCATTACCTCCAATCCGTTATCGCTTCCAGAGATATTCAATATGGCTAATTATGTGAATGCGTTTGATAAAATGAATTACGTCGATGCTTTCACCAACTCTTTGGTCATAACAGTGTTAAGTGTCTTGTTTATCTCACTGTTCGCGGCGATGACGGCTCATTATTTTGTCAGAAACAACACCAAGTTCAATCAATATACGTTTATGCTAATGGTTGCTTCCATGATTATTCCGTTTCAGGCCATCATGATTCCATTGGTGAAAATTTACGGCTCACTTGATCTGCTGAACAACAAGTGGTCACTGATTTATATGTATATAGGTTTTGGCAGCTCGCTGGCCGTCTTCATTTATCATGGATTCGTGAAAAGCATTCCGAAGGAGTTGGAGGAAGCGGCGCTGATTGACGGCTGCACGCGAATTCAGACATTCTTCCGGATCGTGTTTCCGGTATTGATGCCTACGACAGCCACCATTTCCATTCTCAATGTGCTGTGGATCTGGAATGATTTTCTACTGCCTTCCCTTATTTTGGTTGATCCGGAGCAAAGGACACTTCCGTTATCCACTTACAACTTTTACGGAACCTATACAGTGGATTACGGTCCGCTGATGGCAAGTTTGGTACTAACGATATTTCCTATCATTATCATCTATTTGTTCGCCCAGAAATATATTATTCAGGGTGTTATGCAAGGTTCGATTAAATAATTCTAGGGGAGGAGGTCTTATCAAACAAACTAGAATTGGCTCCTGATGGTGAGTTCGACCGGGACGGATGTTTCTCGGGCAGTGCGGTTGAGCAAGGCGGGAAGCTTGTCCTGATGTATACTGGGCATGTTGTAACCGGACCCGACAAAGATCAGGATTACAAGCAGTCACAAGGAATCGCAGTATCGGAAGACGGCGTAACGTTCGAAAAGTGGGAGGGCAACCCGCTCATCGGTTATGACGCTATACCGGACACGGCCAGCCGCAAGGACTTTCGTGACCCTAAGGTGATCAGGCACGAAGATCAATATTACGCCGTTATTGGTTCTAATGATGCCAATGGGAACGGGCTTGTACTGCTTTACCGTTCTGAAGACCTGAGAAGCTGGACGTATGTCAATGTACTGGCTATGAGTGACGGACGCTTCGGCGACAATTGGGAGTGTCCGGATTTGTTTCCGCTTGGCAACCGACACGTATTTATGCTGTCCCCGCAGCGGATGGCTGCGCAAGGGGAAGCTTACCGCAATCTGTATCCTGGACTGGAATCAACGGGTATTCGTGCGTTTGCGAGTGGAAAGTGTACGATTGCCTCGTTTCAGAAATGGGATATCTCCATTTAGAACTGCATGATAAAAACAGGAATCTGACCGTTGATGGTCAGGCTCCTGTATTTCATTATCTACTGTCTCTCAAAGAAGAGAATGGTTGCTCACTTCATTCTCTTCTTTATCTGTTCCTATGGAATCAGGGTAGGATTGGTTTTTGCGTGTTTCTTCAGGAACGCTACCAGCATCGTGTCCTTCCCAGTATGAAAGCTTCCTGATTTATTACCCCTTCTGCTTGTAAAATTCATGATACAATTTCATTAGTGCACGCTTCTCAATCCGTGATACATACGAACGAGAAATCCCGAGTTCTCGGGCAATTTCGCGTTGTGTACGTTCATCTCCTCCGGCTTCCAGTCCGAATCGACCAATTACCACTTCTTTTTCACGCTCATCTAAAATATCCAGATTGCGATAGATTTTACTCTTTTCGATTTTAAGCTGTACCTTATCTACAATATCGTCTGTATCGGTACCGAGGATATCAATTAAGGTAATTTCATTCCCTTCTTTGTCCGTTCCTATAGGATCATGCAGAGATACGTCTTTGCGTGTTTTTTTGAGAGATCTTAAATGCATTAGAATTTCATTTTCTATACAACGGGCTGCAAACGTTGCCAGCTTTGTGCCTTTCCCGGTCTGAAAGCTTTCGATAGCCTTAATCAGTCCGATCGTGCCGATGGATATGAGATCCTCCAGATCTTCGCCTGTATTATCAAATTTTTTCACAATATGAGCCACCAGCCGCAGGTTATGCTCAATGAGTGTGTTGCGGGAATGTGCATTGCCTTCGGCAAACAGCTTTAGGTGTCGTGCTTCCTCTTTCTCGGTCAATGGCTGCGGAAAGGCGTTGTTTTTCACGTAAGAGACGAGTAACGTCAATTCCTTGATGAACAGAGCTATAGCGCTAAATAGTCCGGGCACGGATGACACCTCCTGAGGTAGTTGCGAACTTACCAGCCTTTGTTACTTACCGGGCTTGCGGTCTGTTTATTGTATGTGGGCAGGTGCCCATCCGTGCCTGTACTCTTAAAACTGCTTCATAACAATTTACGGATTTATCCTATTTGAGTACATTCCCGAAGTTTAATTTTCGTACAATGACGCAAGGAGAAAATTTGTTTATACTTAAACTACTTAAGCTGCGAACAGAGCAGTGGGCTCAAGGAGGAAATCAATGATTTTAGTCAGCTCGTGTTTGGCAGGCATGAAGGTACGATACAACGGTACGGATAGCCTGGATATACATATTCAGAAGCTGGTAGATGAACAGAAGGCTATGACGATTTGCCCTGAGCTGTTGGGGGGCTTTATGACTCCGAGAGAGCCTGCCGAAATTGTTGGAGGGACGGGAGAGGATGTGCTGAACGGTACAGCCAAGGTGATCGAGTTCTCGGGTAACGACGTTAGTGATATGTACATTAGAGGTGCATACGAGGCTTTAAGCATAGCTAGAGAGGTTAACGCAACTCTTATCGTTTTAAAAGAAAACAGTCCGTCCTGCGGATCAGCAGCCATCTATAACGGGGCATTCGAAAACCGTAAAATTGCGGGTAATGGAGTAACCTCGGCTTTGCTAAAAAAAGAAGGCTTTAAGGTGATCTCGGAAGAACAAATATCGGAAATTTTCTTACCAAAGGAAATGTAATGGAAAATCAAGCGTCTTGACAGCTTGCAGGATTATACACCCTGCGGGCCAAGACGCTTGTTCGTGTGTGCTGTTACACCATAGGCACCCCATTATTTAAGCTTTAATGCCAAAATTCCTAGATATTCCTTGAGGGCTGTTGCGGTTGTAGACATGGCTCCGGCAGACGGCGAGAGCTTGGCGGCATACAGTGATAAATTTTCACTTGCCAGATAGTCGGTCGGATAAGGTGTGACCAGCATGCCTGCACGCTGAAATTCCAGCGCAGCACGTGGCATGTGGAAAGCAGAGGTCACCAGAATGGGTTTTGTGAGCTGATGCTGTTTCAAAATTTGAGCTGTAAATACGGCATTTTGCTGTGTGTTCAGGGAACGGTTTTCGATCAGGATATCCTTTGCCGGAATACCAAGTCCGAGAAGCTGCCTTTGGGCAATATCCGCTTCATTACCACTGTCGCCAAACACTTGTCCACCCGAAAAAAGAATCGGCAAGCCTGTTGCTTCGTGCAATCTGGCTGCAGTGAGTAGTCGGTTGGCTGCAGAGCCTAGCAGATTGCCTTGTCCATTGATGTCCGGGGTCCCCGCTGTGGCTCCGCCTCCCAGCACGACAATGACATCGCCTTGAATGGTGCGAGGCTGTGGATACTGCTTTTCCAGACTGCTGATTAGCGAATCTCCAACCCAATTGGTGGAGGAAGCATATAGCAGCAATGTGACCACAAGCAGCACGATAGCAGGTTTACGTGTACGTTTCCATAACCAGACTACAAGTCCAGCCATAGCGAGAATAAACAAACCGGGAGGGAGCACGAAGCTGTACAAAAATTTGATGATATAAATCAAGTGCAGACAACCTCCTATCCTTATAAGCTCTATCTTTCTTTTTGGTATATTGTAACATAGACAACTGCATGGATTCCTCAACCCGAAAAACGCACATATTTTGTTTGATAAAGTTGTTTTATAGGGGTAAAATATAAAATCTAATGATTTTTTCATAGAGGAGCGAGAGCATCATGGGAGAGTTGACGACAGCCAAGCGAATGATGATGATCGCGCTGCTGGTTGTATTATGGGGCATTTCCTGGCCCATCTATAAAGTGGCATTGCAATTCACGCCTCCACTTCTGTTTGCAGGGCTACGTACACTGCTGGGAGGTTTGCTGCTGGGGGCGATTTTAGCGCCTCGCTGGAATCGCATCCGTTGGAAAGAAAATTGGCGGGTGTATGCCATTTCCGGTATTTTTAATGTGGTACTTTTCTATGGTCTGCAAACGGTGGGGCTGATGTACGTACCATCCGGGCTGTTTTCTGTGCTGGTATACCTCCAGCCCGTACTGGTCGGCATTTTTGCCTGGATGTGGCTGGGTGAAGCGATGTCTGGACTCAAGGTAACTGGATTGGTTATCGGATTTTTGGGCGTTGCAGCAGTCAGTGTAGGAGGCTTTTCAGGACATGTGGCTGTGGCGGGTGTGATCATCGCGATTATTACAGCCGTCAGCTGGGCTTTGGGAACGATATATGTGAAAAAAGTAAACCAGCGTGTGGATTCGCTGTGGCTGGTTGCCTTTCAATGTACACTGGGAGGCATCGTGTTGACGGGAGTCGGAACGGTGACGGAAAGCTGGTCAGATATTGTATGGAATGTACCGTATTTGTCAGGGCTAATATTCGGTACGGTGCTGGGAATTTCGCTTTCCTGGCTGCTGTATTTCGCACTTGTTAATTCGGGAGATGCGAGTAAGGTGGCGTCTTATACGTTCTTGGTGCCTGTGATCTCGGTATTCGTCAGCTCGTTGGTGCTGGGGGAAGCGATTACGGCTTTCCTGCTCATCGGTCTGGTCTTAATCGGGCTTAGCATTTATTTGGTTAATCGTAGAGCGAAAGTAGTGCGACAGGCTTGAATATAATTACGATAGAGAAGTAACAAGTGAGGACTCTGCAAAGGTGGCAGGGTCCTTTTTTATATGCAGCAGGAAGCACAGTAAAGTGAACGTTTGACTTGCTGACTCCTATGGGGTCTAAGCGATGCATTTTAGGGGGTGCATTTTTTATAGTATAGGAAGGACAATCCAAAAAGATAGAGCTCCATAAAACGATTTGCCCAGGAGTACCGTCTTTCCTGTAGCTAAAGATCAATCTGGTGTAACCGGATGGATTCAAGGGAGAAAACATGTAGCACATTGGAAATGGAGGCAGTACAGGAGTGGAGGAAAATCTATTTTTTCAGAAAATATCAGCGCAAAAAAGAAGAATGTTCGGTATCGCATTTAGCTACTTGCGGAATCAAGCGGACGCGGTCGAAGCGGTACAGGAGACCACCTGCAGAGCATGGATGAAGCGCAAGCATGTAAAAGATGCGAACAGTTTCGATTTCTGGGTGACCCGTATTCTCATCAATGTCTGTATTGATGAACAGAGGCGCCGTAAAAGGCTTGTTTTGACGGAAGGTCACATTGATATCCATACGAATGAGATGGTTAGTGACAGCATGCTTGATGTGCAAAATGCGCTCGCCAAACTGAAGCCCAAATACAGGCATGTTCTGATTCTGAAGTATATGCACGATATGACGATACCGGACATTGCACTTGTTCTCGGAAAGCTGGAGGGAACGATAAAAAGTTGGGTGTATCAGGGATTAAAGCAATTGAGACGCAAAATGGGAATTGCAGAAGGAGGGCTTAACCATGCGTGAGGAAGAAAGTTTATTAATGACGGCCAGTCATGAAATGAAGATTGCGGAAAAAAGAATAGATGATAGTGTTCTGGACTTTGCGATTTCGCGGGGGATTGCGGAGGGACAACGAAAAAAGAAGGGATTAAGGAAAAAAGGAGGATTGCTGGGAACAGCCATACTGGGAGCGGCAGCCGTGTTAGGCTCCATTTTTGCCGTTCATCATGGTATGGTACCCCTCGCAGGACAGTCGGCAGCTCATTCGGGCAATCACACCATTCAACTGGATTCAAAGGAATTCAGCGGCTTTCAATTACTGGCCGAGCGGGAGCCAGCCATTCGTAGCGCTTTCGAACTCAATGCGGTACAATCGCTGGAGATCGCTCAAGTACAAGGAAGCTGTAAACTCACGATAAACGGTTTTTATGCCGGAAGTGATCGGATTACCTTGCTTTTCAGCTTTGAAAATAAAGGCACAACGCCCGTCGATTTGGATCATTTTTCCTTGGTGGATCGTTCAAAGCCAGCCTTAGCCCGTTTTGCTAAAATCGACGTGTCATCCATCAATGGAACACGCTCGGCAATGACGAAAGGATCACTCCGTCAGTTTGGGCCCGGCATCAGCTATGGGATCATGGAATTTTATGTAGCAAAGAAAGCGGATACGCTGAAATTGCAGTTGAACGCAACGTCGACCCCTACACGGACGAGCAAGGATTTACCGACAAATATCAATTTCCCTAAAAATCCGGTTCATTTTGCGTTTAAGGACCCAGCCCTTCTTGATGGTAAAACCCAAAATAAAAGCCGTTTTAGCCTCAATTTTGAGCTTGCACCTCAATCGCTGGTGTCTAACGATCGCGTATTCAGCATCAATAATACAATGGAAATTGCCGGTCAAAAGGTTGACGTGGAAAAGGCAGTTGTGTCCCCGGCCGGGATAAGCCTCGTTTATCGTTATGATGAAAGGAATACGTTTGATATTCATGAGCTGCTGAATTCAAACCTGGTGTTAACATCCAAGTCAGGGGAAAAAATACCTATTTTCCTCGACTCTGATGCCGACGTTTAGCGGTTCCGATGGTCGGATTACGACACTGTTCAAAGATTATGATGGTGCGGAAGATCTGCATATACAATCGATCCGCTTCAAAACCTCAGGAATCCGCGGGATTGAAAAAGCGAAGTCAACATTAGTTGTCGACATGAATAAAAAACAAATTCTTGCCGGTCCGGATGATTCCGTCTCGTTAGTGACACTCCCGGCAGAAAAAAAATCAGGGCTTGCTGCGGGAGCTCAAGCTCAGGTACTTGCACTGAAGCTTACCCATAACGGCCAAAAACACCGTACGTTTTCTCTCGATCCCATTTTTACGGATGGCAATCATGCCGAACACAAGCTTACTGAAGGATATGACTGGTCAAACGAAGTATATGTATATAAATCACAGGAAAAATACGATACCAGCTTCTTCTACTACACTGTGGATAAGCATTATCCACAGCCGCTTACCTTCCGCATCCGTGATTATGATCGTAAAATTTCTGATCCGCAGGAACTCATAGCTCCGGTTGAGTAACCAGCCGGACCGTTAACCTCTTTAACAAGACAGCCAGTTGCCTTGTTAAAGAGGTTTCCTACCTAAGGAGTTGGTTAAGATTAAGATATGGATGACAGCATACAGCCAATCAAGGAAGGGAGCAGCAGACCATGAAACGCAAATTGTTGATAACGGGGGCGACGGGTACAATTGGGAAAGTAATATATGAAGGGCTGAAACGCGAAGGGAAATATGTAATCACCGCCGCTGACTTGAAAAGGGATGATGAGGCAGGAATTGTCGAAATGGACATACATGATGCAGCACGACTGGATGATCTGACACGTGGAGTGGATACGGTACTGCATTTTGCATGGATCAAGGATGAAGGGGATTTTCTCGGCAAAGTGCTGTCTGGCAATGTAAGCGGAGCCTATAAGCTGTATGAAGCGGCGGTACAGAATGGGGTGAGGCGTATTATTTTCGCCAGCTCCAATCATGCGACAGGCTTTTATAAAGTGGGTGAGACCGTCAATGTGGAAGATCCCTGCCGACCGGACAGCTTTTATGGATTGAGTAAGTGCTACATTGAGCTGTTGGGCCGACTGTATGCTGATCAGGGTAAAATATCCTCATTTAACATTCGTATCGGCAATTTTCCCGGGGATGATCAGCCTCATTCGGAGCGTGCCGCGCATATTTGGATTTCCGAACGCGATATGCTTCATCTGACCATCTGCAGTATCGAGGCTCGCTCGGACATGGGCTATCTTAATTTGTACGGCACATCCGCCAACACCGATAATTATTATGATATCAGCTACCTGGAAGAGCTAATCGGATATAAGCCGCAGGATAATGCCGCCGAACTGCTGGAGCAGGCACAGAAGAACGGATTTCGGGTAAAACAGGATGAAACCACCTTCCAGGGTGGGCAAAAGGAATAGAATGAGGCGTCTAACTGGCGCCTTATATTACACAATACTTCACAAATATCCGAATTGTTCACTCCTTGGGACACTCCTTTGTTCATGAAGCATGGAGGGTTTCACTTTTCATTTTGAATGCGCTTACATAAAATAAGGTCATACGGCGGCGATGCTGCAAACTATGCTGTCGGTAACGTATACAGAGGGGGAGTGACTCACATTGAATCAACCTTTACCTAAGAGTTCCGCTATGCTTACCACAGATTCCCGTCTGAACGAGAGGAGGCTGGCAAGCGGTAAGAAAAAAGGATTTTTCCATGAATTGATTCGTAATCGGATATTATTTCTGATGCTGCTGCCGACCTTGGTGTTTTTCTTCATTAACTCTTACATTCCAATAGTGGGCATCTATTATGCATTTACCCAGTTTGACTTCAATACCAGCTTGTTCGATGCCAAGTTCGTCGGACTTCAGAATTTTCAATTTCTATGGCAATCCGGTACGCTGACGAAGTTGACATTGAATACGGTTGGATACAACGCAGCATTTATTTTATTTGGCAATGTGTTAGCGATTGTTCTCGCTATTTTGCTAAATGAGCTGCGAGGGCGTTACTTTAAAAAAATCGCTCAATCCGTGATGTTCCTGCCTTACTTTGTTTCTTTCGTTATTCTGAGCGTGATCGTGTATAACATATTTAATTATGATAACGGTTTTCTGAATACGCTGCTGCTGCAATTCGGTGGTGAACGCATGGATGTATACAACAAACCGTGGGTATGGATTTTTCTGATTATCCTGTTCTACCTGTGGAAAAATCTCGGTTACAGCATGGTAATCTACCTGGCAGCGATTACGGGGATCAGTGACGAATATTATGAGGCGGCGAAAATGAATGGAGCCAACATTTTTCAGCGAATCTGGTACATTACCGTCCCTATGCTCAAATCGACGTTTGTCGTGCTGCTGCTGTTTGCGCTCAGCAGTATTATGAAAGGACAATTCGATCTATTTTATCAATTAATCGGCAACAATGGGGTGCTGTACAATACGACGGATATTCTGGACACTTATGTGTACCGTTCGTTGAAAGTAACCTTTGATGTGGGGATGGCTTCGGCCGCAGACACGTTCACAATCACGGCCGAATTCATGGCTTCATTGGAGCTGATTGCGTCATAGCATAAATACGTATAAGCTGCGATATCTATGCTTGCTTGCTCTGCTCCAGCTATGGAGTCCGAGGAAGATAGCAGCGGATACGTGCGCGAGATAGGTGTGAATGGTTTATAGCCCTGGTAATGATCCAGTACGCGAATGATATCTGTGTCTGCCAGTTCATTTTTGCTGAATCACCCATTTTGGCCTCGTGTGGATACAATGTAAAAAGTTCCGCTTTTGGGATTATACACATAGATGGATTCAATATACGGCATCGAATTGAGATAATTATTTAATTCACTCATGGCAGCGGTTACATCATATACATTGGGCTTGGGATAATACAACAACTTGGACAGGGTACTGCTGCGATACATTTGAAACGCCAACGATTGAGCGATAGATGTCATGTTAATGACCTCTTTGCTTCTCAATGACAAGCTGCCGTGATTGGCCTCGAATGCCTGCTCCTTTTCCACTCGAATATAGTAGAAATAATACACAGTGGTAGATATCAGCAACGTAAGCGTGATACATAACGTGATGCTGATCAGCAATTTGCTGTGAAGCTTGTGATGCTTTTTGAAATTGCTCATGTGGACAGGCCTCCTGTCTGTGTGCACATAGCTGTTGAGTACACCCTTTTTATGTATTCATTATACGTGTGTTGCTGTGAACAGGACAGTGAACAAACCGATTTTTTGTGAACAATAGCGACTTTTTCGCGAAAAGGCCAGGAACACCGTACGCAGATTTGCTTGCGTCGGTTCCCGGCCGGGTTTGTCAGTTCAAATGATAGAAGGAAAGATAACGGTTGTATAATCAGTCAGGGAATTGCATGTTACCTTTAACGATATAGGCTCCGTCTGAGCCATTTTCTGCTAGAGCTGGAATGGTATCGTTCAGTACGACACCACGAATGTCCGTAATCCGGATTTTGAGAGGTTGGTTGCCTAAATTAGTGCCTAAAAAGTGGTTATAGTCCTATTTTTCAAGATTGAGCCATTGTCCGTTCTGTTGGACTTCCATTTTCAAGACCGGGTATTTATGATTGCGTACTTGAATGGCTGCCCACCATCTGCTGCTGCCTTCTTTAATGCGATAGGAGACATTGCCAGTAACCGGAGCCTTGACAACCTTCCACGAAATATTGATTTTTCCATCAATTTGATTGCCGATTTGGTTGAAAGCATTCGGGGACAAATCAAGCGCACCGCTTGGACCTTCAGGGTAAAGATCTGTTACATATACGGTCGTTTTTCCTTTGGGGCCTTGAACTTCCAAATAGGCACCAGCTAATGCAGCCTTGATTCCGTTATAATCTAGCTGTGTGCGGTTAAGAGCTGTAATTTTGGCATCCGAAGGGATGGGATCCAATAATAAAGCCCCTCCCGAGTAACCTGATCCTGTATAGGTGGCATATTCCGTATATGTATCATTCCAAGCAGCTGAAGCGGGAAGAGCGAACAAAACAAGACTGAGCAGTGATGTCAGACCGACAGTTTTAAACTTGCGGAATGCAGATTTTTTTTGCATAATCATTTCCTCCTTGTTCATTTAATGGATTTATATAGTAAATATAAACACTATATTACATAATATTTAAAATTGTACAATAGGCCTTTAAGGAAAAAAGAAGAATATATAAGTTCTTTGTCAACATTGGTACAGGCCAAATGTTGTGTTTTTGGGAGGGAGTGCCTGCACTAGAGAGCGCATGTTTGGAATAGGACTTTTGGAGGATGTCTTATAAATAGAATAAGCGAACTATTGTTCTCTTTTTGTTTGTCATATACAATCGAATCATGCTGATTCTAATAGAGTCATGTTGAGCTCTGTTGTATGCTGCAACGAAAGGATGTTATGCACCATGATGGGAAGAGCCCATTTGATTATTGGAACCGGGGTCTCCCTGTCGGTATTAGCTTTGAGTGGACACGAAGTGACACCAGCTGCGGTGGCTGCTGCTGTGGTCGGTTCACTGTTGCCGGATATTGATGAACCTAACTCGATGCTCGTGAGTCGTGCGTTGCCTACGAAAATGCTTAGACTCGTACAGCTTCTGATGATTGGGGCTGCCGGCTGGGTATTTTTCACCCATATGGCCCCACCGCCGTGGAATCTTGTTCTCGCTTTGCTGATGATTAGCGCTTCCTTTATGCCTTCACGAACTATGCGCAAGGCCATTATCTTTTTAATTGGGATTGGCTTAGCCTGGTATGGAGAAGCATATGCGCCATGGAATTACATTGCCGGGTGTCTACTGATCATCTGTACGCTTGTCCCGCACCGGGGATTGACACACACGGTCTACGGGACAGTGGCATGGGCTGCGTTGCTGTATGGCACGACCCGTCTGCATGGCGATAGCATTTGGCTGTCGGGAGGTATGGCGTACTTGCTGCATTTGCTGGCTGATTCCTTGACGAACAACGGTATTAAACCTTTGCCACCCTTCAAATGGAAGCTGCGGTTTAAGCTGATGAGTACCGGAACCCGCAAGGGGGCAAAGGTAGAGAACGTCTGCATCGCTTTAACAGCTGTACTTGTCGTTATTGCTTTGCTTCGTTATAAGCATTTAATTTGAGACTTCTATGCTGGTCTATCAAATCAAAAAAACAGTCAATGCACGTATACGTGTTTTGACTGTTTTTTAATAGGATGAAACTCTATATTACATCTTCAGCCTTGTTCAATAATCGTATTCAGCGTGGTACGATCCAGATTTTGCACCAGCTTGATGATCAACTCTTTGGCTGCATCGTAATCATCAGTGTGAATAATAGATGAGGAAGTATGGATGTATCGTCCGCAAATGCCAATGACGGTAGAGGGTACGCCAATTCCGCTCAAGTGTACCTGCCCTGCATCTGTTCCCCCTGTAGAAATAAAATATTGATATTTTATTTTGTGTGTTTCCGCCATGTCCTGTACATATTCTACAATCCCGCGATGTGTAATCATACCTGGATCAAATACCCGCAGCAGTGCGCCTTTGCCCAGCTGCCCGTATGTATTCGGATCACCGGCCATATCGTTGGCAGCACTGCAATCCAGTGCAAAGAAAATGTCCGGCTGAACAAGATTGGCCGCTGTGCGTGCACCACGGAGTCCCACTTCCTCCTGGACAGTAGCTCCTGCATACAACGTATTAGGAAGTTTGTTCTTTTCCTTATGCAATGCCTCCAGCAGTTCAATCGCCAAGCCTACACCATAGCGGTTATCCCATGCTTTTGCCATGATTTTTTTAGGATTCGCGAGTGGCGTAAATTCACAAATCGGTGCAATGGCCGTTCCAGGTACGATCCCCAGATTTTGCGCTTCCTGACGGCTGTCAACGCCGATATCCAGATACATATGCTTGATCTCCATGGGCTTGCTGCGTTGAGATTCATCCAGCAAATGAGGCGAGACAGAGCCGACTACACCGATAACTGGCCCATGAGGGGTCAGCACCTGAAGACGTTGTGACATGATGGCCTGACTCCACCAGCCTCCAACCGGCTGAAAACGAATCATTCCATTTTCCGTAATGCTGTTCACGATAAATCCAACCTCATCCAGATGGCCAGCCACCATTACACGTGGTCCGCTTTCCTCTCCACGTAGTACGCCAAAAAGACTGCCCAAGCGATCTTGCACAATTTCATCCGTATAACCGGATATACGATCTTTAACCCACGCCCGCAGTTCACGCTCGTGCCCGGGAATGGAAGGGAACTCCGTTAAGGTTTTAAACAATTCCAAAGTTTTTGATTCCATGATGTATTTCTCACTCCTTTATTAATTAACCAGTGGTCGTCATGTGTTCAGTATGAAGGCATTTTTACGGAATGTCCACGATATCATTTTCCTGACATAACATTTCTCCAAAAGCTCCTAATGAAAAAGACCCAAGCAATCCGAACCGCCAAGCGCGGAACTTACGAATAAGGGGTGGTGAATAATGCCAGCTAAATCCGGGCAGCGCGGTTTTCGTACCAACACGTCTCCGCTGTCCATAAATGAGAAGGACTATCAGAGTGTTTCCCAAAAGCATGAACCCTCCAGAAAAGTATTCGCCAATTGTGTGCGTGCGTTTCTGGTTGGGGGCGTCATCTATGTGATTGGGCAGGCGATTCAAGAGGCTTTTATGGCAGGGATGCACCTTTCTGCCAAAGATGCTTCTGCGCCGACCTCATCCATGATGATTTTGCTATCAGTCATATTAACCTGCATCGGGGTCTACGATAAGATTGCCCAATGGGCGGGAGCGGGAACCGCTGTACCCATTACAGGTTTTGCTAATTCGATGTGTTCGGCGGCATTGGAATATCGTTCCGAGGGGCTGGTGCTCGGAGTGGGTGCAAATATGTTTAAGCTTGCAGGCTCGGTTATCGTATTCGGGGTTGTGGCCGCATTTGTCGTGGGTGTTATATATGCCGTCCTTGGTTTGGGGGGGCATCATTAATGAAAAGGCAGGCAGGACAAACCTGGAAGTTTGAGTCGAGACCGCGCATTATTGGGAGTGCAACCGTTAATGGAAAGCTTGGCTTTGGCCGCGCTTATTGTGGATTCAGAGGCGGGCGACTACGTGTTGGCGGGTACAACCAGTCATAATTGTACGGCAGAGAAGCAGTTCCGCTATCCTAACGAATATGGATCACAGAAGCCGCCATCGGCTCAGTATACCGTTACTGGCTCAGGCGCCGTAGTGCTGGGACATGCCAAGACAGGCACGGTGGTCGATTGCGCTACTATTGGACGCGTTATGGATATGGGCATCAAAGACCCTTTTAACATGGGCGGAGCTATGGCTCCAGCGGCGGCGGATACTCTGCTGTCTCACTTTCGGGATACAGGCCGGGATCCTGGTTATTATGACCTCATTGTAACGGGGGATCTGGCTTCGGTGGGGCTGCCGATTGCTAAGGAGCTGTTAAAAAAGATGGGTTCGATATGAATCAGACGGAATTTAATGATTGTGGTTTGATGGTTTACGATATTAATAAGCAAAAGAAAGTTATTGCAGGGGGCAGTGGTTGCGGATGCTCGGCTGTGGTAACCTACGGGCATCTGCTAAAGCGGATTGAAAAGGGAGAACTGCAGAAGGTGCTGGTTGTAGCAACCGGGGCTTTGCTGTCTCCTTTGTCCACACAGCAGGGAGAAAGTATTCCCTGCATTGCACATGCTGTAGCTTTCGAAGCGGGAGGACAAGTATGATCTATCTATGGGCTTTTTTAGTTGGCGGTGCTATTTGTGTCGTGGGCCAATTGATGATGGATGCATTTAAAATGACGCCTGCACATACGATGAGTACGTTGGTGGTAGCAGGTGCCATTGCGGATGCGGTCGGAATATACGATCCGCTTATCAAATTTGCCGGAGCAGGGGCAACAATTCCAATTACCAGCTTTGGCAACTCACTCGTACACGGCGCGTTAACTGAATTGGAAAAAGACGGATGGCTTGGTGTCATTACTGGGATCTTTAGTCTGACAAGTGCAGGGATTTCCTCGGCGATTATTTTCTCATTCTTAGCATGCTTGTTTGTTCGTCCAAAAGGAAGCATATAAAATTAGCGTACTTAGGGATAAGTAATACTTTGGGATAAGTAAAGTAATCATGTGTGTTACTTAGCCCTTCGGTCTGATGACCGGAGGGCTTTTGATGTGCTGTGCACACGGGATGATGCTAAGAAGGATACATTTTGAAGGATATGGGAAAGGCGATAAGTGTACTCTGTGCCCGCCTTCATGTACAATAATAGGAAACATGTTGCTATCTAGGAGGTTTACTCAGTTATGCCCGTACGTCAAGAATCTGCGCAGATTGTATCTGCAATCCGTTCGAATCTGGAATCATGCATATTAGGAAAATCCTTTGAAATAAAATTACTGCTTACAGCTATGCTGGCGGGTGGGCACATTCTGATCGAAGACGTTCCGGGTACGGGAAAAACGCAATTGATCAAGGCTCTTGCCAAATCCATGCGCGGTGATTACCGCCGTGTCCAATGTAATCCTGATATCCTCCCAAGTGATATTACGGGGGTTTCCATATTTCATCCACGGGATGAACGCTTTTATTTTCGTCCCGGTCCTGTGATGACCAACATTTTGCTGGCGGACGAAATTAACCGGGCCACGACGAAGACTCAATCGGCTTTGCTGGAAGTGATGGAAGAGCGCAGTGTGACGGTGGATGGGGAAACGCATATGTTGCCTCATCCTTTTATGCTGTGTGCGACACAAAATCCGATTGATTTTGAAGGCACATATATGCTGCCGGAAGCGCAGCTAGATCGTTTTATGCTCAAAATCAGCCTGGGCTATCCTGACAAGGAGACGGAGCGAAGCATGCTGCTTCATCATCAGGTGGGTCAGCCGGCAGACCGTCTGAAGGCTGTAGCCCATATGGAGCAAATCGCTGCGATCCAACAGGAAATCCGAGAAATCTATATGGACGAGGCAGTAACGTCCTATTTACTTGATATTGTGCGTGCCACGAGAGAACATCCATCGGTGCTGCTGGGAGCCAGCCCGCGGGCGGCGCTTGCTTTTGTAATGGCCGCCAAGGCATATGCTTTTTTGGACAACCGTGATTATGTGCTGCCTGATGATGTGAAGGCGCTGGCACCGTATGTGCTGACGCATCGTTTGTTGCTGCGTCCAGAGGCGCGTCTCGACAGTTCTAACGCCAAGTCCGTGCTTCAGTCTGTTCTTCGGCAGGTTCATGTACCCGTACGAATGGAGCGTTCTTAAGGAATGAATATGGTCAAAAGAAAGCACAGGCTTTCCCGCCTGTCAGGCCGCATCTGGCTTCTGATAGGCATATGGGTGGTTTGCCTGCTGTATTTGTTGTTTCAGGGTGGCAAGACGTCGGTTATGCTGTTATCCATGGTAACGCTGCTGGGCGTTTATTTATGGATCGTTGGTCTGAGCGGGGTTCGCCGTGTCCAGGGCTCCCGGCAGCTCTCACAAGGCTCGGAGTTTGGCGAGCTGCTGCATGCAGGAGATCAGGTGCATGTAATGCTGAGTCTGCGTATCCCCGGCTTTCTTCCGTTGCCGTATATCATTGTCCGAGAGGTCCTCAAGCGACATACGGGTGAATCCTGGTCGTTTGAAGATAGCGTCATTCCCAGTCTGAAGGGGGGCGGACAGCTTACATTTCAGACGCCTGCTTTAGAGCGGGGAAGCTATCATTTTGAGGAAACTGAATGTGTCAGTGAGGACATCTTCGGCCTGCTAGAGCACAAAGGCAGGTTGAACGCGCGCGGTGAGTTTCGAGTCCTGCCCCGAACGGTATTCATTCCGTATTGGCAGGTGAATGACCGTCGTTCAAGGATGTCCGGGCCGCAAACGGTTCAAACTCGGACACGGCGTGAAACGACGCAAATTAACGGTGTGCGGGACTATGTATATGGGGATCGTTTTTCACGTATTCACTGGAATGCGACTGCTCGTACAGGCAGCTGGAAATCCAAGGAATTTGAACACGAAACGGTTCCCAAAACCATGCTTGTACTGGATCTGCAGACGAAGCATTATATAAACGCCGAACAGTTTGAACTGGCTGTGTCCTCTACCGCTTCATTGCTGGAATATGGCGGACGGGAGCGAATGGGGGTCGGTCTGTGCACGGCCGGAGAGAAGGGAACGGTTTTTCAGCCCAGTGAGCAGATGATGGAACGACAACGGATGATGCATCACTTGGTAGACATACACGTGACTTCACAAGGCAGCTTGATGGCTGCTGTGGAGAGCAGTGTGCGCCAGTTTCCGCAAGGCTGCTATTTTGTGCTGGTCAGCCCGTTGAAGGATCAGCGAGCGTTGGAGCTTCTTCGCTGGGCGGATACCCGGGGGATGACTCCTTGCCACGTCCGTATCGGAGAAGGCTCCACTGAGAAAAAAGCTGAAGAATGGATAAGCATGCTTCGTACAAGGGGAATACAGGGCTATCATATTCCGAGCCTTGAAGAGCTCCCGGCTGTGATGGGAGGAGGGACACTGTGAAGAGCTGGTTACAATCATTGAAGGGTTCCGGGGCGCTGGCCTTTACCTTTTTGTGGATTATAATTATTGCTATGCAATGGGTGTCCTTTGCTTCCGAATTGTGGATGGAGGAGACAAGAACACTTGTATTAATGACCATTACGATGCTGGCTCTGGTGAAAATTTTACTGCCATTCCGACCATGGATTGAATTTATCATTAAGGCGGCGACGCTCTTTTTTATCTTATATCGGACACTCGTGGCCTACTCAATCATGATCCCTTTCGGGGGGGTAGCCAACCGTTTGGATCAATTCATATCTAATATGTCCCCTTATATTTGGTTTTCTCTTATCGCTTGGCTGATCATTGAAATGGTGCCGCTCATTGTTACGACAAAGCAGCGGATTATCGTATTTGTAGGTATCAATATTGCTGCACTGACGGTGCTCGATTCATTCACCCCAACGGTCCTCTGGGAGGAAGTGGCCTGGATCGCCTTTGCCGGTATGGGCTGGCTGGTAACGCAGCATTTGCAGTATTTTCGTCAGCATTATCCACAAGGCTGGAGGCATATTCGCCGCTATCCATATAAAATCGCAGCCAATATCGCGGTCATTTTCGCACTGATTATCATGGTTAGCGTGAATATGCCTGAGGTACAGCCCACCTTGACGGATCCCTATACGGCGTGGACTCAGCACAATAGTGCTAGTACCGTTGGGATCAACAATGGAGCTGGGGCGATGAATCAGCGGATGAGCACTGCTTCGGGTTATAGTCGCCAGGATAATCGGTTGGGTGGAGGTTTTAATTTTGATTATTCTCCCGTTATGACGATTACGACCAATCAGCGAAGCTATTGGCGGGGAGAATCGAAACGGATGTATTCGGGTACAGGCTGGAGTGACGCGGGCAACGATGATCAAACACTGAATGATGTGTCAATGGCTGCAGAGCTGGAAAACACACAGGAAACGCGGCATTCGACCGAGCAGGTCGTTCAGACGATCACGATGCAAAATGATCAGAGCTATCCGGTGCTGTTTGGCGCCTATTCGATACATCGTGTTCAATCTGTTGACAGAGATTCACAGTCAAACGGGTTACACTGGAACCCGGAACAGGCAGAACTGCTTTGGAGCCCAGGCTCCCGAAGAACTGCTTATCCCAAAACGTATACCCTTGTATCCCATGTGCCTGTAATTCCCGAGAAAGAGCTGCGCAAAAAAACCTATAGTGATCTATATGGGGCAAACAAACAGGAAGCTTACTTACAAATTCCAGATGAATTGCCGCAGCGAGTGCGCGATTTGGCTAAAAACATAACAGCAACAGCCAAAACACCGTATGAAAAGGTCGGACTGCTACAGCGGTATTTACAGCAAAATTATGCATATACCAATAATCCGAACCTTTCACGAAAAAGAAGCAAGGATTTTGTAGATGCCTTTCTGTTTGAAATCCGGGAGGGCTATTGCGATTATTATTCCACTTCGTTAGTCGTGATGGCTCGCTCGGTTGGGGTTCCAGCCCGTTGGGTCAAAGGGTATGCGCCTGGTCAGCAGACGTTTTCGGATGAAGCAGCAACGAGCGATGGTGACGAAAATATGTCCTCTTACTCTGTAACCAACGCGGACGCTCATTCCTGGGCAGAAATATATATGGGGGAGTATGGCTGGGTTCCTGTAGAAGCTACGCCGGGCTTTGATATGCCGTTGCTTACGGAACAGGAGGATACAAAAACGCCTGATACTCCCGAGGTGAAAGATCAGCCTGAACCAGACCAGTCTGAACAAGCACCTCAGAATCATTCAGAAGAGGGATTAAAGATTCATCCGGTCATCATAGCTATAGCTGCTGCAATCCTTGTGCTGTGGGCTGCATATATTATCTGGCGTACTCGCGCAGATATCCACTTTTACCTGCTGCGCTTGCGCAGAGGAAAGCCGCTGACTCCAGATGAAAAGGTGATTGTCGAAACAGAGCACTGGTTACGATACATGCGAAGAAAGGGGTTTGCGCGTGCCAGTCACGAGACGCTGCGAGAATCGGTTGGCAGATGGTCGATCGAAGCACCGGAGCGTGCAGCTCTTTTACAGCAGTTGCTCGGACGGTTTGAGCAAGCGCGTTATAGTCCCTTTTCAGTGACTGCAGAAGATTGGCGTCAGGTTCGAGAGCAAGCTTCCCTGTTGCATAAAGAAGGAAGGACGAGACGAGGAGCTGGACGAAAAGCTGCGCCAGATCAAAAGGATAAAGACTAGTTATTTTCTCCAGGCTCGAATGCTGCCTATTTATAAACTTTATTTTAAGCTTGGTAAAAAAGCTGTCCGTTTGTTGCGGATAGCTTTTTACTAAGCCATAGTAATATGGTATAGTTTGTCGTATGAAACTGAGGTGACCGACGTTGTTTGAAATGCTGATGCCCAAATTACGGGTGAATACCGTCTTTGATATTGATCTTGAGGGCTTGTATGCTCAAGGATATCGCGGCATTATTACGGATCTGGATAACACGCTGGTCGGCGCAAAAGCGCCGAATGCGACTCCCGAGCTGGTGGCCTGGTTCGAAAAGGTCAAACAGGCGGGTTTTAAGCTTGTCATCGTGTCCAATAACAATATGAACCGTGTATCCATGTTTGCTACACCTTTGGACATTGAATTTATACACGCTGCACGGAAACCCTCCAACTCGTCTTTTCGCAGAGCCATTCGTATGATGGAGCTTACTCCGGAAGAGACTATTATGGTCGGAGACCAAATGTTGACGGACGTATTAGGTGGCAACCGACTGGGATTGCATACGGTGTTGGTGTTGCCGATATCCATCCATGATGAAGGAGTCATGACCCGCTTTAATCGGCGGTTGGAGCGAATCGCGCTCGCAAGGTTACGTAAGAAAGGCTTATGGCTTGAGGAGGAAAAGAAGAATGACTGAAAGACCTGATGGCGGAACTGCTGTCAAATGTAGCGGCTGCGGTATTACCATGCAGACCACTAGCCCGGAGCATCCGGGATATATTCCGGAAAAATTGCTTACAAGGGAGCCTGTCATCTGTCAGCGCTGCTTCCGGATCAAAAACTATAATGAAACGTCTTCGGTGGCAGTAGATCAGGACGAGTTCTTAAAGCTGCTAAGCCAGATAGGGGACAAGGACGCGCTCGTCATCCACATTGTAGATATCTTTGATTTTGAAGGCAGCTTGATTTCTGGTCTGCAACGTTTTGTAGGCTCCAAC
>NZ_ASSB01000319.1:0-4663 GCF_000520755.1 Paenibacillus sp. 1-18 | reverse complement strand
TGGAGAGGCCATCCACTCCCAAGGCAGCTACATCAACAGGAATGTTTCCAAAGGTCTGTACCGCATCGCTGTGAAGCAAAATACCACGTTCTCGCAGTAGGGGAGACAAGGCGGCAAGATCCTGAATCAGTCCAGTTTCCGAATTGGCGTGCTGCACGGATACGAGACCCGTGGTTTCTCTGAGATGAGGCAAGAGAGCCTCGACGGTTATTTGTCCATTCTTGTCCGGCTGTACAATCGTCAGCTCATAACCCTGACTCTCCAGCAAAATGGCAAGATTGTACATAGAATGATGCTCCAGTGCGCTCATAATCCAATGTTTTTTGTGCTCTGGCAATCCGTTCAGAATTGACTGCACAACCAACATATTGGATTCCGTTCCTCCTGCTGTAAAATAAACGCCTTCCTTTTGCCCGCCAATCATATCCGCCATCCGCTGTCTGCTGTAATCGAGCACATAAGCTGCTTGGCCGCCTGCATCATGGAGGCTGCTGGAATTTCCGAACATTTTTTTATTTACTTCGTTATACATATTCAAAGCTTCGTCACACATTGGTGTAGAAGCGGCATAGTCCAGATAAATCACAGCCAATCCTCCCTGTTTAAAAATAATTCCATTACAAAAATCCTTGAGATTATTGTAGGCATGTGTAAATATAAGTGTCAAGACACTTGTAAATAGCAGGAGCACGACGGTTATCTGTTAATAAAAGCAGAGACAGACAGCCGCAAAGATAATGGAGGGATTGGGATGTCTATACTTGACGTTTTACAGGGAAATCGAGGGCTGATGCCGGAGCACTATAAGACACTGACTGTTGCAGACATGGAGCATCGTGTCGCAGAGCTGAAGCAAAAATGGGGTCCAAAGCTGCTCATACCGGGCCATCACTATCAGAAGGATGAAGTCATTCAGTTCGCTGATATAACAGGAGATTCTCTACAGCTTGCCCAAATGGCCGCACAAAATCAGGAAGCAGAGTTTATTGTGTTTTGCGGAGTTCATTTTATGGCTGAAACGGCGGATATGCTGACTGCCGACCGACAAACGGTCGTGCTGCCGGATATGCGCGCAGGCTGTTCGATGGCAGATATGGCGAATATGGAGCAAACCGAACGGGCCTGGAAGCATTTGCAGGAGCTTGTTGGAGACACGATGATTCCGTTAACCTATGTGAATTCCACAGCGGAGATCAAAGCCTTTGTAGGACGGCATGGCGGGGCTACCGTGACTTCTTCGAATGCCAAGCAAGTGCTGGAATGGGCGCTGAAGCAAAAGGAACGCATTTTGTTTTTACCGGATCAGCATTTGGGTCGCAATACAGCCTACGATCTTGGAATTCCACTGGATGAAATGGCCGTATGGAATCCGATGACAGATCAACTGGAGACTGAACGGGACCCTGCAACCGTGAAAATTATTTTATGGAAAGGGCATTGCTCTGTACATGAAAAGTTTACGATAGATCATATTCGCAACGTCCGTGAGCGTGACAAGAACATCCGGGTCATCGTTCATCCCGAATGCTCTTATGAGGTCGTACAGCTCGCAGATTGCGCGGGATCCACAAAATTCATCATTGATACGATCCGTGCGGCAGAGCCGGGGACCCGATGGGCCGTTGGCACAGAGATGAATCTCGTGCAACGAATCAAGCAGCAGTACCCTGAACAGCAGATCGAATCGCTCAATCCTGATATGTGCCCTTGTCTGACCATGAACCGGATTGATCTTCCACATCTGCTGTGGTCAATGGAGCAGATTGATCGAGGAGAGCCTGTGGGTGTGATTCGTGTGGATGATCAGGTCAGACAGGAGGCTGTACTGGCGCTGAATCGCATGCTGGCTATTCGTTAAGCTTTTGCCGTTCCAGCGAGATTCCTTCTTGAAATCTGTGGACTTATTTTAGAGAAGCAGGGAGCTTGACGGCAAGCAGACGGTTGCCGTTTTGAATAAATATCATCCCACCGGATTTGAGCGTTGGACCGAAGGAGCGTGAGCCTGTGTTGACAGTAAACACGGGCTTCAAGGTCATCAGGTCATAGCCGTGAAATACGCCATCTGATTGTCCGACGTAAACACCTTTGCCAAACACGTCAGCTTGAACGGTCGGATTATCACCGTAATCGTAATGGATGAATTGCCCGGAGGCCAGCTTCATGGCAATCAGTCCGCCTGTTCTAAAATCTTGATAAAACATGCGACCTTCATGAATGGACGATAAGGGAAAAAGTTGTTCATAGCCTTCTTGCGACCACTTGCGAGCAGGTTTGCTGTCTGCTTTGTAGTTCCAGAAGTCATAGGAAGCCAGTGCCTTTCCCTGAAAGACATAAAGGTCTTTACCGTACAAAAAAGCAGAACCATATATGCCTCCAGATTGGAAAGTGCCATCTTTATTTTCAGCTTCGGTCCATCGGTACTGACGATCTCCTTTGGATTCACCTGTCTTGAGGTCGTACTGTGCTATCGTAACTTTGCGATTTACCGGGTCATCATCAATCATAACCGTATTGGCAAGAGAGTAGACCACCCCGTCTTTAACGGCCAGTGGAAAGGAAGTTCTGAAGCTGTCCCAAAGCTTTTTGCCGGTTTTAGCGTCATAGGCATTGATCTGTTCAAAGGTCAGGCTGCCCTGTACGTTATAATTGCGGATAAGGACACCATCAGTCTCCATCAGGTTGTTCAGACCATGGTATGAGTCCTTATCCTCACTGATTTTCCATTTGAGTTTGCCGCTGGCAGCATCGACAGCAGCCGTTTGCTCCGACTGTGTAATGTATACTGTAGAGCCGATTCGATAAATATTACCTGCCTTCGTAAATCCTAACGAAGTGGTCCATACTTTCTTGCCTGATTCTGTAACGGCATAGATGGAGCCGTTCTGTGTCATTCCGTAGATGGTGCCATTGCTATGAATCAAAACAGGGGTAAGCTGATCACCATATTGCCACAATTTCCGGCCCGAGCTGCCCTCTAGGGCAACCAGTCTGTGGTTCGAATCAATTGCGAATACCTTACCGTTTTCCGCTACTGCAACCGCCTGCTCTGAATACTGATTTCTATCGATTGGGATAATGGGAAAAGACCAGGAAGGCTTGATCACAGGTGCTTGGATTGAGCTGCTATAAGCTCCGTTGCTCATCGAGACGACAGATTGCTCTGCACTTGCTTTTTCAGCGAACCCGCCGCTGATCAGAGGCAGTCCAATGATGGCTACCGCCAATCCTGTGAACAATGAGTAATGTATCGTTTTTCTCATATGTGCTTGCTCCTTTAATAGTTAGTAGGAGTAAGGTTTTACATGAAATTCCCTTTTGATTAGACTGTAAATAAAGCCAAAAGTTTCATGATATGTTTACATTTTAGTTTTTCTTGAGTCCAGACACTAAAACCAGTTGCTTGTGAACCAGGCTGTATCTCTAATTAAAGATTAGTCGTTGACCCGGTTTCGTGCTATAATCGTAGCAACGAACCGAAGGAGGTGAATCCCTTGTTTGAGCTTCAGGACCTGCTGCCCTATTTATTTACAATCGGCTTGCTGTGTACCGTAACCTATGCGTATCTCACTCATTTGCACGGCAGTGTACCCGAATGCTGGGTAGAAGGCGGGGCTGTGCGGTCGCATGCTTCTTCACTGATGCCGATATCTGCCCGTGGACAGGACATGCCTGTCCGACTGGCACGCCATATCCGGCGTAAGGAAGCGCCGGATGAAGACACCTCAGATTGTTTCCCCTCGTTGAACGATAGTACAGCCAATCAACGAGGAGGAACATATGAAACGTTTCAAGGGATTCACCTTTTGGGGTAAAAAAGAACGGGTATTAGGAATGATGGTAGCATTGGCGGTGGTCATGCTGCTATCTGGCTGCGGTGCGACTGCTGGAGAGATTAATGCACAGACACCCGGATTTTTTAATCATTATGTAGTATTTCCGCTTTCTTGGCTCATCCAGCAATTGGCGCAATGGTTTGGTGGAAGCTTTGGACTGGCCATCATGACATTGACGTTAATTGTCCGTCTGGCGTTACTGCCGCTAATGATGCGTCAAACACGTGCTCAACAGGGGATGAAGCGCAAGATGAGCGCCATGCAGCCCGACTTGGACCAAATTAAGAAAAAGTACGAAAATAAGAAGGATGCTGCCAGCCAGCAGAGTATGCAGCAGGAAATGATGGCACTTTACAAAGAGCATCAGTTCAATCCGCTCAATATCGGCTGTTTGCCTATTTTCATTCAGCTCCCGATATTGAGTGGCATGTACACTGCGATCCGGTTAACCCCGGAGCTGGCCTCTCACTCCTTCCTATGGTTCCGGCTCGGACGGCCGGACTGGATTTTGGCAGTGATCGTCGCAGTCGTTTACTTGGCACAGGCCAAGCTTTCTCAGCTTCAAATGACGGCTGACCAGCGCAAGCAATTTGCCATTATGGGATATCTTTCACCCATTATGATGGCGGTCTTTTCCTTCAACGCCCCTGCAGCCATGCCACTATACTGGACAGTCAGTGGCACCTTTTTGCTGCTCCAGTCCCTATGGTTCCGTAAACGTTATCCAACGGAGGAAGTAGAGACTAAGGCTAAGCTTGGAAAGGTCACACCGACCTAAAAGAAGATAATGAGTGTTTAACATCGTCATTGCGTTCCAGTATGTCTTGTGT
>NZ_ASSB01000318.1:0-775 GCF_000520755.1 Paenibacillus sp. 1-18 | reverse complement strand
TTTGTGGGTTAGAAAATCTACCGTTACCGTCTTTTGTTGCAGTAAAGCTCCGTAATATTTCTCATTGGTTAGAATTAAGGTAATGGAGGAATCCCACCAAGTATCGCCACCCGTGACTGTTTTAATGTGATCTCGCATCAAACCTCTAGCAATCGCCTGATAGCTTTTTCCGTCTAGATACTCCTCATATATTCTGCGTACAATCTCGGCTTCTTGCTCATTAATGACCAATTCACCATGTTCATCCTTGTCATAGCCTAGGAAGCGATTCGTATTGCAGAAGACTTTACCGTTTTGGAAGCCACGCAGTATTCCCCATCGACTGTTTTCAGAAATGTTTCGACTCTCATCTTGTGCAAGAGAACTCAGGATGGTCAAGAATACCTCACCTGTTGTATCCAGTGTATTAATGTTCTCTCGTTCAAAGAATACAGCCACTCCGAGACTTTTTAGTTCCCGTACATATTTCAATAAATCCAGTGTATTCCTAGCAAATCTCGAAATCGACTTGACCAGAATCAGATCCAGTTTACCGTTTCGAGCATCCTGTATCATCCGATTAAAATGCGTTCTATTTTTGGTGTTGGTTCCACTGATGCCTTCATCGGCGTAAATATCAGCCATTTCCCATTCCAAGTTGTTTTGAATATATTGTGTATAGTAGTTTACCTGATTGGTATAGCTCTCCTTTTGCTCCTCAGAATCGGTACTGACCCGGCAATAGGCAGCGACTTTCTTCTTTAGAATCGGTTGGATTCCCTCTACGATGTCCATT
>NZ_ASSB01000317.1:0-8054 GCF_000520755.1 Paenibacillus sp. 1-18 | reverse complement strand
GCTGCGTTAGCGGCATGGGCGTCTAATACTTTATTTCCTCAGTCTACAACTTTATTTGCCTAGTTTATCAAGACCTAAATTTAAGAAATTCAGATATAATAAAGGGTTTCACATATTAGTCATGACTAATATGTGAAACCCTTTATGTTCAACTATCGTTCACCGTTAGTTGAACGGATGATGTATCATTTCGGCTGTTTAAAGCATCGCGAACACGTCACTAGCTTTCCGAATTTGAGCGAATTCCTCATGTAAGTTCACCAACGTCATCTCGTGGATTTGCTCGGGGGAGTAATACGTCCCGTCAGGACCGAGGCGACCGAACGTAGCCCAGGCATCCCATTATCTAGTATTTATCATGTCTTCTTTCGTAAGTTCTTGGTATAGGGCAAGCTTCTCTTTGGTGAGGGAAATAATGTACTCAAGTTCCTGCCGCTTGGCTTCCAGTTCCACCAGATGCTTCTCAAGAATTTCAATCCGTTTGTGTAAGGTGGGAGTAAAATTAACAAGATCTTCCCCGTGTTGAATTTTATCCAGCACACATCCATCACGAGTAAATTCCGTAATCTCCTCAAGCGATATACCCAATTTTTTTAATCTATTCAAACATTGTATATACGAAACCTCGCTTTCTGAATAGACACGTGCCCCTCCATTTCTACGCTTAGGTTCATGTAGCACCCCAATTTTTTCATAATAACGAATCGTATAGGGAGTTAATCCCGTTTTTTCTGACACCTGACTTATCGTAAACATCCGATTCCTGCTCCTCCTTTTTTTATGTTGATATTGAAAACTATAATACAACTTAGAGTTAACTCAAAGTCAATATTTACAATCGCCCCTAACTTTACCCTAAAAATCTCTTGACTTCTAGTTGACTCTAACTTGTAAGCTAAAGTTGCTAATGGAATACAAGTGACAACAAACACTAAAGGGGTATAACAATGAACAACAAATATTTCACGATTCAACAAGCATCGGAAGGTATCTGGGCTGCTATTTCGGTTCCAGGCAGCGGTTCTCTGGGGAATGCAGCAATTATTGATCTTGGGGATTTAACCGTAGTAGTGGATACAACCAACCTGCCGCATTCTGGTGCTTTCTTACGTCAAACGGCTGAACAATTAACAAACAAACCGGTTAAATATGTAGTGAATACACATTTTCATGGAGATCATGTTAACGGCAATCAGGAATTTATGAAAAGCGAATTTATATCTACCGTTTGGACAAGAGATTTGCTATCTGATATGGGCGAAGTGAATATTGATCTCATGCAACAAAACACTCAGAAGTTAATAAATAGCCTAATTCAAGTACGTTCACAACAAAGAGGTCCGCACATGCTTACCGAAATCGACTATGATCTTTCCGTGCAGAAAACCCTGTATGATGCTATCCCTTCCCTTCGAAGGGTGATACCCACAATAACTTTTGACGATAAACTAGTTATTAAGGGAACAAAGCGCACTATCGAAGTTTTATCCTACGGAGGCGGCCATTCTTTAAGCGATGCCGTTGTGTACGTTCCTGAAGAACGAACCTTGATTACTGGTGATTTAATAACCAACAAGACGATTCCGGTCATGCCACACGGTAATCCATACGCTTGGATACGCATCCTTCGGCGCATTCAAAAAGACCTCAAAGTAGATACTGTCATTCCGGGGCATGGAGATGTGTCCACTCCAGATAGAATTCCAGATGTCATTCGCTTTCTGGAAGAAACAATCAGTTATGTGTCTAAAGCTGCAACGAGCGGGAAATCAGAGTCTTACTGGTTGGATCAAGGCGTATTAAAAGACTATGAAGATTGGCATCTACCCCAATATTTCAGATGGAACTTTCGCTGGCTCTTCAATAGTATGCTTATTCAAAATAATAGATGAGATACAACAAGTACCACTCGTTTGCAAATGAAATATAGAAAAGAGGATAAGTATGGAATATGTGAAGCTCGGCCGTACTGGTCTGGATGTATCCCCTATCGTACTTGGTTGCATGAGCTATGGCATTCCCGAGCGTGGAAACCATACATGGGTAATTGAGGAGACACATAGTCGCTCTTTTATTAAAAAAGCTCTGGATTTAGGCATTAATTTCTTTGACACAGCTAATATATATTCTGACGGAACGAGTGAAGAGATTTTAGGAAGAGCATTAAAAGACTTTGCGAAGAGGGATGAAGTCGTGATCGCAACCAAAGTAGGCAATCCCGTTCATACTGGACCCAATGGGCGCGGGTTGTCGCGAAAAGCAATCATGACTGAGATCGATAAAAGCTTGAAAAGACTCAACACCGACTATGTAGATCTTTATCAAATCCATAGATGGGATAGCACCACGCCGATCGAGGTAACGATGGAGGCTCTTCACGATGTTGTCAAAGCTGGAAAAGCCCGATATATTGGAGCTTCCTCCATGTATGCCTGGCAATTCCAAAGGGCAAATTACGTCGCCCAAATAAATGGTTGGACGCGATTTGTATCGATGCAGAATTACTTAAACTTACTGTATCGGGAAGAAGAACGTGAAATGCTGTCTCTATGTCAAGCAGATGGAGTGGCTGTCATACCATGGAGTCCTCTGGCTCGTGGACGATTGACTCGGAAATGGAACGAAATAAGTGAACGCTCACAGAAGGATTTCTTATTTAAAACTTTATCCTCAGCTATGGAGGAATCAGATAAAAAAGTCGTTGAAATAGTCGGTGAGATTGCAACAGAACACAACGTTCCCCCTGCTCAAATTGCACTGGCTTGGGTTATGCAGAAATCAGCCGTAACTGCTCCAATTATAGGTGCAACAAAGCTCAATCATCTTGATGATGCAGTTAAAGCGTTGGCAATCAATCTTACGCCTGAAGAAGTCGCACGTCTTGAAGCGCCTTATGTTCCTCATCCTGTGCTCGTAATCTGAGAGGAATCAAGGTCATTACATCGTAGCTCTTCTCTTCGCCTCATTCAGAGGTGGAAGGGGAGGGCTGTTGGAGTGTAGCTAATCTTTTTAGCTACACTTATAATCCTTCTGCCATATACTTGGCATTTCTACGATCTAACCGGTAGCTAATAAAGGTCAGCATGGATGCGGCGATGGCAACGATTCCTCCGACCCAGGAAACATCTTACAAAGGCTTTTCGGAGTATGCAGATGTATCCCCTATCGACGACCATTGCATCTACCAGATGATCCTTCTCGTATTCGGGTACAGACTTGTAGAGGGGTATCTCCACACAGAGGATGATGACGAGAAGACGAAGCTTGTCCATACGCTCCAAAAAATCTAAGAAATGAAGACCTTCCCTGCACAGGGGTGACTCTAAAAAAGAACTCCGAAAACCCATGAATGTAGTGAGTTTTCGGAGTTCTTTTCATACTCTCATTCGATCGTCGCCGGCGGTTTGCTCATAGTTACGTAGAAGACGTGAGGCATTCTTGTCGGTGAATCGACAGTGGAATTGACAAACGTTCGCTGCGTCACATCTGAAGCTCCGAAAGAAATTACTGTTAGATACAAAGCGGTGAACCTTATCTTATTTTTAAATATTATGGCTGCGCTAAACTGCCCGTTAGCCATACATGCAGCGCAAGATCAGCGCTGCACCACAGAAAATGAAAATGGGTGAACTCTGTCAATACTTCTAGTAGGGCTGGGAGAAGAAGGTCTATGAACTATGGTGCCATTAGAGCACAACCGTTAGTCTGACTCCAACCATCACGGTGCATCACAGAATGTCGCACCTAATAGGGGTAGCACTTATGGGAGATTAATCCTTTTTGACTGGTTGCACCAGCCTTACCTTTGTTTTAGAAGAACGATGCTATACTACCACCCAACTCCATAAGCATCAAAACAGAGGCTCAGCCTTTTTTTTAAAGTGTTATTCTGGGTCTACTTTATTATGCTCACTTTCAGGTTTTGAGCTAAGTTTATTTTCATGGGAGCTTAATAAGGTAACAGACATTTCCTCAAATCTTTTGATATACCTCCGCATAGGAAAACTTAAGTTGTTCTCGCAACTTTTTATTTTCTTCTTCGAGCTCCTTCATCTTACGTTTTAGCGAAGCAATGATGGCGTCCTTATTGTTTTCATCCATCTCTCGCTTGATTTGTTTTGGTGTCGGCACTTGAGCTTGCTGCTGACGAAGCGATTCAATGCGCACACGTATCTCAGGATTGTTATAGAGCGTTGCCTTGCTTACGCCAGAATCAGTTGCCACACTATTAAAATTGATGCCCTCTTTGGCTTTTACAAGCCGTCTAATCGACTCATCCACTCTTTGTATGGTCTTTGCTTTTCGATCCTCATGAACCTGCTTTAAATGCGCTCTGCGATCGTAATCAGACATGTTTTACACCTTGCTTTCCATTGATACGCTCCATTCGCCCAAAGACGATGTTGCCTTTCCTGATCGTCTCATAGATGCTGGACAGACGCTCAAGGTTCTTTTGGTTTTTCTCCGCAATTTCGTCGCGGTCGTATTGTTTGGCAACTTCTATCATTTTATAAGTAGATTGAATATGAATTTCGTACTTAGGTGCATCCATGTCAGAGAGACCTACAGCTAAGTCTTTACAAGGGCTACCGCCGTTACAAGTTAAGCAGGGGGGGGCTTCCGCGTATGGGCAATTACCATTTACACGGGCCCGACAGGAACCGTAGGGATTATCGATCGATTTAGCTTCTGATCACGCCAGAGCGTTTCCAGGATATCGTATGGGATTTCTTCATCCTTAAGAATCTCATGGATTTTCCCATTCATATCAAAGCTAAATACGCCTTGTTTGGCAACTGTTTCAAAGGCTTTGCGCTTAGTATTATCCAGAAGTTTGGCATAGCGCATTGTCATCTCAGGAGAAGCATGTGCCAATAACTCCTGAACGATTAATATGTCTGCGCCGCCGTTAAGCATCTTAATCGCATAGGTGTGACGAAATTGATGAGTTTTAAAGTAGAATACGTTTCCGCTTTCATCAGTGATGTTCACATTTCTTGCAAGGCAGTTCAATTTCTCTCCAACCCATAATTGGGAATAAGGTTTTCCTTTTCTTGAACCACGAAATCGAATAAAGATGTATCTTTCTGGATTGTTGTCCTCATTGCTGTTCTCAATTGATTTTTTTATTAAAGCCGCTAACAAATTAGCTAATTCGTCATCGATTGGAATACGATGACCCTTCACAAAAGTCTTTTCAATATAGTTTCAATGTAGTATCTCTTTAGCCCCTTAGTGTCCAAGTTCACTAAGGGGCTAAAGAGATAAGTCTTCAGGGTATTGTTGCTTTTTCCTGTCTGATCCAGGTATTTTAAATACTTCATCACAGGAACAACTGGAACACCTACCTCATCCAACAGTAAATATCTCTTTTTATTATCATTAAGAATTACTTCTTGTACTCTCACAGCTCCACTCCCAACGAAATCCTTTCTCCTCAATATATTAAATAAATTATACTAAGCTTTAAACCCTTAGTTTAAATTTCTATTAAACAAAAAATAGAGGAGATTAGCTCATATATTGAACTAACCATCCTCTATTTACGTTACTACAATTAACTTAGTCAAGTACTTTATTTTCTTTTGACAACAACAGTGGGCGGCGGACACAAGATTTTATTTATCAAGTCTTGTGTCTGTCGCTGCTCCTTTAATATACTGGTCCATATTTAGCTGGTGTTAGATTTGGAAGAGAAGAATTATGGATTTTTTTGGTTTTAGGCAATACTTCGACTGCTATCTCAGCCCATTTGACAGAGCCGTACGGTGAACTACCTCCCACGAATACATCTGGACTTAGAATATTGACCAGATAAGTACCAGGTTTTCGAATAATGACAGAACCGTTAAAGGATTTATCCTGTTTGAGCGGGATAACAGTCTTTTTTTCAACTTCAACAAAATCATCGTTTTGAAATGCTGCCACTCCGAAAGAAACTTCATTGCTTTCCAGATACGTAGCAGTCACGACTCCAGCAATTGCTATTGGATCTCCAGCCTGTAAACGGAGGTACCCCTGTGTCGGCTTGGTGAAGCGGATGTCTTGCTCGTTCTCGGCATGGTTGTATCTAATAGGAACGGAGGATGGGTTTAATACTTTGCGATGCACCATAATCTTAGCAGACCCTTTATCGTTGGTGTAAATTTCCAGTGGATTTGGACCAGGGCGAAGGCCTACTGAATATTCAATCCGCTGAAATGTTCTCTCATTCACTATAATCGACTTTTCAGTTGTTTTTTCTGTTCCCTTAAACGTGCTTATGCCACCTCCAATGGAGCTTGTCATACCACCGTGTCCTGTATTCACCAAAACATAAGCATGCCCGAATTCTTTTTGTACTAATGCGCTAAAAGTGATGTTTTCCTTATCTGTTGTATACGTTGGGTGAAGCGCTTTGGCTACTTTATCGTTCCAGACCCAATGCATGACTCCATTACTCCATGTATAATTTATTCCCATCTTAGGCAGGAGTGACGCAGGAATATACAATTGACCGCTTTTCATAAACGTTTTAGGGATTGACTCATCCAGCGCTGTCATTGTTCCGTCCGAGTACCTGAAAATCTTTGATTGGTTTGGCATCAACCGAAATGAGGAAAAAGGTACCGAGTTCTCAGTGTCAAACTCCGCCCACGTGCTGCCTGTCTTTGCATCTCGCTTGATGGTTGCCAAGTGAGCTGTTTCCAGCCATTTGAACGGGAAATACAAATGATTATTTTTCTTTAGCAGGGGAGCGACCTTTATGGAGACGGAATCCAGCGATAAAGAAGATTTGTTTAATTCGGCAGTCAGTTGGTGCGGAACCAGATAGAACACAGCCGCATCCTCTGCTACAACGGGAAGATTGGAATTTGAATTCTCTGCATAACTTTGAGCCGTTGGAAGCAGGCCAGAAATAAGAAGACAGGAAGATACAAGTAGAGAAACAAAAATTCGTCTCATTGAATAAACACCTGATTTCATTTTTTTATCATATATACCAGAAAAACTAAAAAAAGTTGCACAGATATAAGTCTTTTATTCTGACCATTAGCCTTTTTGGATAACTTAGTTCTTTCATTCAACTGCTTTCTAATCTTATTTTGTTTTATGACAAGCTTTATGATACTTCGACATGACTTTTACTATAAGATAAATAAGACTAATTTACTTTGGAGGTGTCTTTTTGGAGTTATTTCTATTTATACTTAATATTTTAGTTATTCTCCTTGCCATTGCTGGTGGAGTGCTTTTAATTGGATTAGTGTACAGAGGATATATACTGCTAGGTTTACTTATTGCTGAGAAAAAGAGAAGAATAACGGCTCAATCTCAAAATCAGGCTTGACTATCAGCCCAATATCCGATGGCGGTTACATTCAATGAGAATGCCTGCTTTATAGCATCTACGCTTGTTGCCATCGGCATATAAATCCCCCCTCAAAATAAGTGCAAAAAAGCCGCCATAGCTTTGGCGGCAATTGTTGGTATGTTTATATCAATTATAAAATTGAAGCGGACAAGATATATAATCAAGATTCTAGGGAAACAGATTTAATTCAAAGTACTCCAACTTTGAATACTCGCCATGGGGCCTGTACGCCTTTGCGATGTGTTTCTTTTTGTCCGAAGTCAACACAGAGTCAACGCTTCGCTTCAGCATTTTCAGCGCAGGATGAATCGAGCGTTCGCTCGTATTCGTCCCGACCGTCCTTGTAAAAGCTACGCTGCATCAGAATTTTGACAGCCTGAATACCGGCCTCAAAATCTTGCTAATCCAATAGGCGATGATCGTCCCTGAGCTCCATGAACCGGGATTCTGCAAGTACTCCATGTATTGATCGTTGATGATATAAGTCCGAGTGGAAGTAGGGTTCTTCAGCCCGAACTTTTCCCACATCGCCGGATTATTCGAACCTCCGAGCTTTAATAGCATATTTGCCGACTCTCTATTTATTTTATCCGGAATTTCCTCGTACGCTTGGATGATTTGCTCATGAAATTCGTCGATCGGATTGCGGTTAACAAGGCTCGTCAAATGGATGCTTTCGCGAATGTAAGAAACGTATGCT
>NZ_ASSB01000316.1:0-66549 GCF_000520755.1 Paenibacillus sp. 1-18 | reverse complement strand
GTCCCAGCCATGACCTTGGCTGCATGCAGCATGCCCTTGTGCCCGATGGATGTCGCACCTGAGGCAACCCACTGCCACGTATGCGCCTGTGTTCCTACAGGAAAACAAGCGGTCGTGCACTGTACGGTCGGTGTAATCCAGCTTACATCACCAACGTCGGTTGATCCGTACAACGGTTCGGTTCCCGTATAAGGCTGAAGCATATCAGCCATATCCTTATCGCGCAGGCCCGGATATTTGGCCACAATCCCTGCGCGTTCCTGCTTATCCAATGTCGTCCGTATTTCGGCGGCATAGGCCAGTTCTTCCGCCGTAAATTCCGGCACGCCCAGCTGCTCGAACACGCGGTACATGGTTTGCTCCAGCACCGGACTAGGCATCAGGTTGGAGCAAGCCTTGTCGAATACGATTTCGACCTCGGTACCTGTCATCAGTGCCGCCCCGCGAGCAATATCGCAGACCCGCTTGTAAATAGGCTGCACCTGCGATGCATGCGGTGCCCTGATCAGATAGAGCACCTCCGCATCTGCCTGTACAACATTAGGAGAAAAGCCTCCGCTGTTCGTGATTGCATAGTGCAGACGCGCATCCTGCACAATATGCTCCCGCAAATAATTCGCGCCGATGTTCATCAACTCGACGGCATCGAGTGCGCTGCGGCCCAGATGAGGAGCGGCGGCGGCATGTGCGCTTTTGCCTTTAAAACGAAAATAAACCTGCACGTTGGCTAGTGTGCTCACAGACATAATGCTGTTATAGTCCATCGGATGCCAGCACAGCGAAAAATCCACATCGTCAAACAATCCTGCACGCGCCATAAATGTTTTGCCTGAGCCACCCTCTTCACCGGGACAGCCGTAGTAACGAATCGTTCCTGACTGTCCGTTTTTCTCCATGTGATTTTTAAGCGCAAACGCTGCTGCCAAAGAGGCCGACCCGAGCAAATGATGACCGCAGCCGTGACCGTTGCCTCCCTTTTCTACCGGCTCCTGCCGAGCAATGCCTTTAAGCTGGCTGAGTCCCGATAAAGCGTCATATTCCCCGAGAAATGCAATAATCGGCTTCCCACTGCCATAGCTCCCAATGAAGGCTGTTTCGATACCGCCCACACCACGCTCTATAGCGAACCCTTCCTCTTCCAGACTGCGACATAGCAGCTCAGCAGATTGATATTCCTCGAAGCGCGTCTCCGCATATTTCCATATTTGCTCGCTAATGCGAATGATTTTATCCCGATGTCGTTCAATATCTTTGGACAATAGCTCTATATGCTTCATGACTGGTGTCCCACCTTTCTCAGCGAAGCGTCCGCTTGGCCAGCCGCTCCAATAGCTCCACGCTGCGTGGCAGCACCTCTTCCTGAATATCAAACTCCGGATGATGGTGAGGGGCGGGCAGGTCGCAGCCGATAATCATATAAGTCCCTTTTCCTCCCAGCTCCTGCACACGCCGAATCATGTAGCTGGCATCCTCACTCCCTAGCGAGCTGGTTTGCCCCATCGCTTTCTGGTTCACGAAGCCCTCAATATGCTGTGCTTCCTCTGCTGCCATCTCCGCCAATTCCGGGCTGCATACAATCGGGATTGCGCCGCCGATGACACGAATTTCATGCTCAAGCTCGTGCATTCCTGCACTGTGGGCTATGATATTGCGTACCCGTCTCTCCAGTTCTTCATTCGTCTGCTCATCCACTGAGCGTGTTTCGATGATCATACGCGCGTTTTCAGGTATGATGTTGGCGGCCGTGCCTCCTTCCAGCACACCTACGTTAATACGTGTTTCCCCTGTGCTGAAACGGGGCAGCGAATGAATGTTCAGCAATGCGGTGGCCGCGCCTAGCAGGGCATTGTTCCCTTTTTCCGGCGAGGAGCCCGCATGTGACGCCACACCGCGAAAGCGTGCCTCCAGTTTGGTGGACGCCAGAAAGCCTGCCGAGCTGCCATGAATTTCACCCAGCGGTATATCACAGCCAAAATGCTGGCAAAAAAGTGTGTCTACATCGTTCAGCATTCCTTTGTGTACCATAGCATAAGCACCTCGAACTCCCTCTTCTGCCGGTTGAAAGATCAATTTAACCGTGCCCGCAAACTGGCGGTCACTTAATCGCTCCGCCAAGCCGATGCCAACCGTCGTATGTCCGTCATGAGCACAAGCATGCATAAGTCCTTCATACAGTGAACGGAAGCCTTCGGCCTGCGGCACATGACGTGTTTCTGTGCTTTCCATAATCGGCAGCGCGTCCATATCGAATCGGAACGCCACGGTGGGCCCTTCCTGCACACCCCGCAGAATACCAACAACAGCCGTATAGCCCCCCCTCATATGAGCCGCAATTTCAGGGTCCGCCCCATCCCGCAATGCGCGTTCATAAGCTGCCTCCAGCACTTCTTTTGCCGGCAAGCCTCGAACGGCGCTCGGTTCCATCGCGTCCTGTCCATAAATCACCTCGTAGCCGAATTGCCGCAGCAGGCCTACAACCTTGGATGCTGTTCGGAATTCAGTAAAGCCCAGCTCAGGATGACGATGTAAGTCCCGGCGCAGCTCGATCAAATCTAACATATATACCACCTTACCTTTACATAAAAATAGTAGAATTTACAAAAGCGTATTTCTCAATTATGACAGGCTATCCAAACCACGACCAGAAGCGTCCACACTATGAAGAAGAACGGCGAACCCATAAAAGTTTTCCATAGGATAGCTCACGTTGTAAGCATAGATTATCTCTGAATTCCAAGTATTATATATCGTTCCTGATATATTGATCTCGCAACAGGAGCAATGGCGATGAGAAACACCGTCCGTCTGGGCCTTGGCCCAATTGGTTATGATAAATAATATCAGTTGACAATCATTCAAAAATAATATATCTTAATATTGAGATAATAAATATAAAGCAGTTTTAACACCTATTCATTCAGCTTTACAAGCCAAATATATAAAGACCAAGGAGGATATTGATATGAAACTGTTAGGATTGCATCACGTATCGGCGATTACAGCGGCGGCGGCTAAAAATGTTGATTTTTATACTCAGGTTATGGGACTTCGGTTGATCAAGAAAACGGTGAACCAGGACGATGTTAGTGTCTATCACCTCTTCTACGGAGATGAGCGCGGAACCGCGGGGACGGAAGTTACATTCTTTGAAATTCCGCATGCCGGACAGACTCGTACAGGGAATAACAGCATTTCAGCACTCTCTCTGCGCGTACCGAATGACAAGGCGCTGGATTACTGGAAAAATCGCTTTGAGCAACTGGATGTAAAACATGGCGAAATTACGGATCAAGCAGGACGCCTGGCGCTTTCGTTCGAGGATTTTGAAGGACAACGCTTCTTCCTCGTTTCGGATGAGCATGATAACGGAGTGCGCGGGGGGACGCCTTGGGAGAAAAGCCCTGTCCCTGCCGAATACGGCATTGTAGGACTCGGCCCGGTTCATCTGACCATTCCCAAAGCGGAAAATACCATTCTCATCCTTGAACAGGTTATGGGCTTCCGTAAAAAGGGCTCCTACCCTTCTACTGTTGCCGGGCAACCGGATGTGGTCATCTATGAGACAGGTGAAGGTGGTACAGGAACTGAGGTTCATCTGGAAGAGCGCAACGATCTGCCCCAAGAGCGACCAGGACGCGGCAGTGTGCATCACGTAGCTTTCCGTGTTGAAACCGAGGAAGAGCTCAAACAGTGGGTAGAACGTATTCAGCAGCTGCAAATTTCCAACTCAGGCTTCGTAGATCGCTTTTATTTCCGTTCCTTGTACTTCCGTGAGCCGAACGGCATTCTGTTTGAATTGGCTACCGATGGCCCCGGCTTTGACACCGACGAGGAACTGGAGTTTCTGGGCGAATCCCTGTCGCTGCCGCCATTTTTGGAGTCGCGCCGCGAATCTATTGAAGCCAATCTCAAACCACTTAATACCAAACATTAATTGAATTTTCATTTGCATAAAAGGGCATTCCGCCACCTGCCAGCCTTTCGGCTATGACAGGTAAGCGAAATGCCCTTTTTGGTTAAGCTTACAGCTTTTTATCATCCACGCTGTTCAGCCACGCCTCGATTTCTCCGATCACAGAGGCGATACAGCCATCCTGGAACGGCGAGATCAGTCCAGCCAGTTCGACCAATCCGGTAAAAGATCGGCTCCCCCCGGCACGGCACAGCTTCAAATAATCCTCCCACGCAGCTGTCCGGTCGATACTCATACGCTTCCAGAATTGGAATGCGCACAATTGCGCGAGTGTGTAGTCAATATAGTAGAACGGGGATTGAAAAATATGACCCTGCTTGTGCCAAAATCCACCCTGCTCCAAATACTCGTTACCTTCATAGTCGAGGTGCGGTTTATACTTGCGTTCAATGGAGCGCCATGCGCTTTTACGTTCAGCCGGGGTCCAATCCGGATGCTCATATACCGCATGCTGGAATTCATCTACGGCTACGCCGTAAGGCACGAACAGCAACGAAGACGACAGATGCTCAAAGTGATATTTGTCCGTATCTTCTTCAAAGAACAGCTTCATCCAAGGCCAGGCGAAAAATTCCATACTCATGGAATGAATCTCAGCTGCCTCCATAGTAGGCCAGTAATACTCTGGAATTTCAAAATGTCGGCTTTCATAGACCTGGAAGGCATGACCTGCTTCATGTGTCAATACGTCGATGTCACCGGATGTACCATTAAAATTAGAGAAAATAAACGGCGTGCCATATTCGCTCAAAAAGGTACAATAGCCTCCGCTTTGCTTACCCTTTTTGCTGATCAGGTCCATCAATTCTCGTTCGATCATAAAGCTGAAAAATTCATTCGTTTCCGGTGAAAGCTCCTCATACATACGTGCTCCATTACGAAGAATCCACTCCGGGTCACCTTTCGGTGTAGGATTTCCTGACAGAAAGTTGAAGCCTTCATCATAATAGCGAAGCCGATCTACACCGATCCGTTCGCGCTGACGCTCCTTCAGCTTTGTTGCCAGGGGAACGATGTGCTTCAGCACCTGCTCGCGGAAGTTGGCTACCATCGTGGCATTGTAATCTGTACGGCCCAAGCGGGCATAGCCCAGCTCTACGAAGTTGTCGTAGCCCAGCTTATGTGCCATGCGTGTGCGTACCTTGACCAATTCATCATAAATCCGATCCAGCTCGTCCTCATGCTCGCTCATAAATTGATATTTGGCCTCGGAAGCCAGTTTGCGTGTTTCCCGATTCGTATCCAATTCAAAAGGCAAAAGCTGCGCTAACGTGCGTTCTTGCCCTTCAAACAGAATCTTGGCTGAAGCAATAAGCTGGGCATATTCAGAGGTCAGCTTATTTTCCTGCTGCAAATCCTCGATGATATCCGGGTGGAACGACTTGAGCGCTACCTCGGCAATACTAAAAAGCTGGCTGCCCCATTGGTTCTCTAGCTCGGCTCTGAACGGAGAATCCACCAATGCCCGGTAGTAATCCGTTACATACTCCTGAATGACCGGCATGAAATCATCAGCGTACTCTTGCTCCGCTTTGTAAAAGGCGTCCTCCGTATTAATGGAGTGCCGAACTTCCACCAATTGCAATTGCGTTTCCACATTACTGCGCAGCTTGTTAATCGCATGAATCACTTCATTTTGACTTTCTACGCTGTCTGCCTCACGAAACTGCTGCAACAGCGTTTTAAACCGCTGTTCAATTTCTGGTTGCTCTGGTCGGCTGTAAGCCATTTGGCTGAATAATGTCATTGCCTTCGTTCCCCCCTAAGTGTAATAAACCTGATGCTTATTATACAGTACGATTAGACAAAACTGGAAGCTCTTGTTCCAAAAAAAGACAACCTAAAAAGCCGCAATACCATGTATTTCGGCTTTTTAAGCTCAGCTGGCTTTTATCTCAGGGATATCTTTGCCTAAAGCAATTATTATATCTATGCAGCCTGATGAAGATTTATAAGACCTTCTCTGTTACACACATTGATGCATAATGATTTTAGCAAACTTAATGATTTTGCGTGCTTATTGATTTTGTAAACGGTGTGCGGCATGCAGGGTCGGACCGACGAATTCATTCAGCTTGAAGCCGCCCGCAATTGCCTGTGTGATAAATTTCTTGGCCTGATCCACCGCTTCACGTACAGTCAGCCCTTGAGCCAAACCAGCCGTTACCGCAGCCGAAGTGGTGCAGCCTGCACCATGGGTAAAGCTCGTTTTTACCACATCGGCCTCAAACCAGTCAAACGTGATCCCGTCATACAGCAGGTCCATCGCTTTGCCTGCGCTAATTTTACCACGGTCCTTGATCAGCACGTGCTTCGCTCCGCGCTCATGGATAACGGCAGCCGCTTCCTGCATCTGCTCCAGCGTCGTGATCGGTCCAGTCTTCGCCAACTGCGAAGCCTCAAACAGGTTCGGCGTTACCAGATCAGCGCCGGGGATTAACAACTCCAGCATCGCCTCTGTATTTTCCGGCTGAAGCACTTCATCCGTGCCTTTGCAGACCATAACCGGGTCAATTACGATCCGCTTCAGATCATGTTTTTTCAAATGGCTGGCTACCAGCTCGATAATATCAACGGAACCGAGCATACCAGTTTTCATCGCATCAAAGCCGATACCTTCCAATACAGTACGCAGTTGCGCTTCTACTACATCCAACGCAACAGGATATACAAGATGATCCCAGGTTTTAGGTCCCATCGCAACTACGGTTGTCAATACAGTCATGCCATATACGCCAAGCTCCTGAAAGGTTTTCAGGTCTGCCTGAATACCCGCTCCTCCGCTTGTGTCGGAGCCCGCTATCGTTAATGTTTTGGGAATCGTCATTTGTACATGCTCTCCTTCACTTTCTGTGCTGCATTTATCCTAATCCCGCATGCGAAACTTGTCAACGCGCAAAGCGTCTTTTCCATGCTAAAAGTCACAGGAATCCGCAACGGCAAAAAAACGAGAACATTCCCCTTTGAAACGGGAACATCCTCGTAAGAACGTGTTATATGAAGAGTTCACATGAAAGTTAGAATTACGAATACCCACCGGTACTGTGATCATAGGCATGATTCTTTCCATTTTCGCTTAAGCCGAGACAAAGGCTTTGATACAAATGCTGCTGTTCTGGAGTAGCAAAATTCCGGTGCTGCTCAAATAAGGCCATGCAACCGATGATATGCTCGGTATAGCTATTATCTACAGACAGCTGTAAGCAATGCAGTGTTTGTCTCAATCCTTCAGAGAAATCGCCCTTTCGAAAATGATATTCCGCATACACCTTGCAAAAGGATGCAAAGCGGAATGCATTAAAGTGCTTGCGATAATGAGTGTCCCATTGTTCCGGTACAAGCTCCCAGAAGCTCTTGAGTTGCTGACTGAACAATCCCAGCTCGGCATCCGCAAAATAACCGAACCGGTTCGCTGATTCGAGCAATGTGTTCAAGCCTTCCAGTGTCTCATCCGGATGTTCGCGCAGATAAGTAATATACTCATAGATTGCAGCAGTGTTACCCATTTTAATTTCAATACAAAGTCGGTTGCCCTGAGCATATACACGGTGCATTTCGACTACTTTCCAGCCCTCCTCGTCCAAGCCCTCAAACCAGCTTAAATCTGCATAACCTTCAATCCATTGCTTGGATTCCTCATATCTGCCCTGAAACTCATAGCAGCTGGCCTTCAGCAGATGTCCCTGGGCATAGTAATAAACGAGCGGCTTAAGCAGCTCCAGGTGCTCATCCCCAAATCGGTTCCGATTGCGATATAACGCCTGCGCCAGCTCTCTTAGCTCATCCGCATACATTTCCATCTCAGACCATTGCATTTTTGACGCAAACACTTGGGACAGCATATGTAAGCCTTCCAATGCGTATGTTTCCGGTAAACGGCTACGATATAAATGGAATTGCACAGCGGCCTTCAAGTTCTGTTTGTTATCCTTAATCTGAACCTGGAAAATACGGAAATAGCTGATCGCCAAGCGTTCGGAATGGGTATACTTCTCACTCTCGATAACACAATCATACAGAAGCATAGAGGCTTCATGTCGATCATTCTCAAACATCTCTTCTGCTGTCTCAAAAATAGCTGGAATGTTCGATAAATCATCCATCAGATAGCCAAGCACACTGCGTATGCAGTCCAGCTTGTTCAACTCCGAGCAACGGAGAAGAAAGGGACGCAGCCTCCGCCAGTGCGGTAAGGAATGAACAAAGCATTCATCCACATACATCTCGAACAAAGCCCCTTCTTCTAATCCCATGGCCTCGGTGATTAGATCAAGCTGATTGACTGAAATAGGCCGTGGAGGGTTCCGGTTAAGAATACCGCTGAGTGTACCCGGATTTACCTTGGAAGCATCTGCAAAACACTGCATCGAAATGCCTTCACTTTGAATATACTTTTCAATTTCTGCGCGAATCGTGGTGTTTTTTTCCAAAGGGACACCCCCTCAAACGAATGATGATGACTTTTTCATTACCTTTTAAACCAAAATTTGTTTAATCAAAGTATATGTCTAATTATACGGCAGGTCAATAACTTAAACGCGACTCTGGACATATAAAATCACGAATTTCGTACGATATTAAAACCGTATTATGAAAAAAGACCACCCCGGAAGGTTTGGTCTGTTTATGTGCTGTGATGCTGTAGACTTATAGACGCCCAAAATCAATAGCAAACTTGGCGTAGCCTTCTATGGTTAATCCTTCATAAAGCAGCTCGGAATAGGCTTGGGCGGCCTCCGTGGCTTGCGGAGAGGTCAGAAACGTCACATGTGGACGCCCCACCCATGGGACAAGGGACCAGTGACCATCTGCTTTTGGCGTCAATGTCTTCATTTGCCGCACATATTCGGTCAGCACGTGCCGATTTTCATCCGGTGAAGCAAGTACGATTCGTTCTCCACCCGGATTAACGAGCGCAGAGGAGAACGCGCGATAGTTGTTCGTGGCCACCAAATAGCTTCGCTGCATATCCATTGGCTCTCCTCCGAAAGACATATGAAGGATTCTGTGCGCATCCGGCTCCTTTAATTTCCCGGCAATATCATACCTGGCAGGCTGCGTTACATCAATTTGATACCTGATCCCGTCGATGATATCAAAATTAAAGCTCGGAAAATCAGCATCAATCAGCTCTTGCTCATGCTCTGCCAAAGGATCAATCTGCCGGAATTGTCCGGCAGACCACTCAAGCCATTCCCTGATTTCCGCTCCGGTCAACCGGACGACATGCAGCGTATTCGGGAAGTTATACAAATCTGCGATATGCTTGATCGCCAACATCCCTGCCGGAATATCAGTGTAGTACGAAGGTCCGTATCTGCCGCCCGTCTTAAATGGAGCCGCTGCCGACAGAACGGGTAAATCTTCATGCTCGCTCCCTTGCATCTGCTGCTTCACATACCAAATTTGCGCATCATTTACGAGTTGAATTGAAGCATCATCCATCACTTGGGCAAAGAAGCTGTTCACCGGCACCGTCGTCTGGCCTACAGGAGCGCGAATATATTCCAATGTTCCGGCGTGCTCCTCTGCTACCAACTGCTGAATTGCAGTATCCGGCTGCACCAGCGCCTTCTTCTGTACCGGATCATACACCGGGCGTACCTCGGCAGAAGATACAACCACCTCCCACTTTCCTTCCATAAGAGTAAGGTCGAGGTCAATAATACCCAGATGATCCCCCCAGAAGCCCGGCTCTACCGCCGGAATATCGTGGATGGTGCCTCGTTCCGTATCAACACCCGTTTTACCAACAAACAAAGGCCCGGGGAATACTTTATGCGCATGACCAAACAGAATGGCGTCAATTCCCTCCACCCTGCTTAGCGGCAGCACCGTATTTTCCATATATGGCGTTTCAGGAATATCCTCAAAGCCCGCATGGGGCATAGCAATGATCAGATCGGCTCCCTCAGCCTTCATTTGGGGAATAAACCGTCTTGCCGTTTCCAGCATATCCTTGACGATGATTTTTCCCTCCAGCCATGCCTTGTCCCATTGCATAATTTGTGGAGGCACAAAGCCGATTATCCCCACCTTTAAAAGATGCTTACCGCCTGCTTCATCCTCTACCGTTTTGTCCAGCAGCAGATATGGTGTGAAATAGTTTTGTTCATGTTCTCCCGCTACATAAATGTTGGCATTCATATAAGGAAATCGCGCTCCCCGAAGGCAGGTCTGCAAATATTCCAATCCATAGTTAAATTCATGATTACCGATATTTCCTGCCTCGTACCCTAAAAGATTCATTGCTTTGTAAGCAGGATGCACAGCACTGGAGTTCTGTTGAAGACGCTGCACAGCATAATCACCCATTGGATTTCCCTGAATGACATCCCCGTTATCCAGCAGAAGATGGTTGGACACCTCAGACCGGGCCGCTCGAATCAAGCTGGCGGTTTGTGCCAGACCATACTGCAACGTTTCCTCATCTGCAAAGTAATCATAATTCCACAAGCTGACATGTAGATCCGTCGTAACCATGATGCGAAATTTTACCCTCACCGGACGTGATGTTTCCAGATGTATCACTTCATTTGTATCCAATTCTGTTCTCTCCCCCAGCTTCGGTCATAGAGCTTGAACAAGTCTAGCAGACCACTGTTAAGAGAATGTTAAATGAATCAAAGCAGGTAACTATATGATAAATTTTACATTACTTTTACCAAAGTCAGGAGTGGTTTTAACCCTAGCCGTCGGACTAGCTGTTAAGATTTGCTTTGTCACAGAATTTACAGAGTTTTTATTTTTTTTCGTTTATTACTTCTTTATTACTATGTTTAGGGGGAAATTATTTTGTTCAAAAAAGCACTGACCTTGTGCATGACCTTCACACTGGCGGCAGGTCTGGCTGCTTGCAGCTCCAATGCAAGCAATAACAACAGCGCGTCCACTCCTGGCACAGATGGCACGAAAAGCGAAAGCACAGCCTATGTTCCTACAGAGTTAAAGGTACAGTTCGTTCCTTCCCAAAATGCAGATACGCTCGAAGCCAAAGCCAAGCCGCTCGAAAAGCTGCTGGGGGACAAGCTCGGAATTCCGGTGAAAGTAACGGTATCTCCTGACTACAACACGATTGTCGAAGCCATGTCTTCCAAACAGGTAGATGTAGGTTTCCTTCCACCAAACGCCTATGTGCTGGCACACGATAATCGCAAAGCAGCCGATTTGCTGCTGCAAGCCCAACGCTACGGCATTGATGATGCCACAGGCAAGGACACAACTGAAAAGGTAAACTTTTACAAATCAATGATCGTGGTGAAAAAAGATTCTCCGATTAAAAGCCTGGCTGATCTGAAGGGCAAAAAAATCGGCTGGCAAAATGTAACCTCCTCGGCAGGCTACGTATATCCCGCAGCCGAGCTAAAAAAAGCCGGCGTGGACCCGGATACGGATGTACAGGGTGTAACGATCAAAGGCCATGATGCCGCTATTCTGGCGCTGCTGAACGGTCAGGTTGATGCTGTAGCTGTTTTCCAGGATGCGCGCAACACGGTAAAGAAGGAAATTCCGGATGTATTTGAAAAAACACGCGTCATTCATTACACAGCAAAAATTCCGAATGACACGGTCAGCGTACGTTCCGATATGGATCAAGCGTGGAGAGACAAAATCAGCCAGGCCTTTATAGATATCGCCAAAGACCCGAAGGGCGGCGAAATCATTAAGGAAATCTACACACACGTAGGTTATGAAAAGGGCGACGATAAAAACTTCGACGCTGTACGTGAATATGCCGAAGCCGTCGGCCAAGCGGTTAAGTAACAGGAGCAAACTCGCAATTGTAATGAAGCAGCAGCTACGAAACAGGCATTACGAATGACAGGGCAGCACCGTCCATGTATTCATGGCGGTGTTGTTTTCATTCCACCCCATCGGGGGAGAAAGTTGGGAGCAAATGATCGAATTCCGCAACGTATCGAAAACGTACCCAAACGGCACCAAAGGGTTGAACAATATTAATCTGACGATTAAAGAGGGGGAAATGATCGTTATTGTCGGCTTGTCCGGTGCAGGCAAGTCCACCCTGCTGCGTTCCATTAACCGATTGCATGACATTACCTCCGGCGACATTGTCGTAGGCGGCAGGTCTGTTACGTCTGCCGGAAGCAGCGAGCTGCGGCGCATTCGTCGCGATATCGGCATGATCTTTCAAAGCTTCAATCTGGTTAAGCGGTCGACCGTGCTCCGCAATGTACTTTCCGGTCGTGTCGGCTATCATTCGACGCTCAGAACTGTTCTCGGCCTTTTTCCGAAGGAGGATGTGGAGCTGGCGCTGACGGCACTGGAACGCGTGAACATCCGCGAAAAAGCCTACAGCCGGGCCGATGAGCTGTCCGGTGGCCAACAGCAGCGTGTATCCATCGCCCGCGCGCTGGCGCAGGAGGCCAAGATTATACTGGCGGACGAGCCTGTCGCATCGCTTGATCCGCTGACCACCCGCCAGGTCATGGACGATCTCCAGCGGATCAATCGTGAAATGCAGATTACGACCATCGTCAATCTGCATTTCATTGACCTGGCGCGCGAATATGCGACGCGGATTATCGGGCTGCGCGCCGGTGCGGTTGTCTTTGACGGCACGCCGGAGGAAGCAACAGATGAGGCCTTTGCGGAGATCTACGGCCGGGCCATCAAGCATGATGAACTACTGGGAGTGGGATCATGAAGCCCGACTCTACGGCCCAGCCACTCTCTTCGACGCCGCCGTCGCCACATATCGGACCACCGCAGCCCGGCAAGTCGCCCACCGGACCACCCTTGCCGGGGCGTTACAAGCGTTATGCCACCTGGATGATTTTTATCGTAGTGCTGGTAGCCTGCTCCATTCATACGAATGCCACGCCTTACCAGTTGATCGTTGGCTTGCCCGAAATGGGCAAGCTGCTGCGCGAAATGTTTCCGCCTGACTGGAGCTACCTGCCTACCATCTGGAAGCCGATGCTGGAAACGATCCAGATTGCCATTGTTGGCACGACACTGGGAGCCATACTGGCGATCCCTGTCGCGTTGCTATGTGCCTACAATGTGATGCCGCGCAAGCTGATTTCACTGCCGATGCGTACGATCCTGAATCTGGTGCGGACGATTCCAGATTTGCTGTTCGCCTCCATCTTTGTGGCGGTGTTCGGCATCGGACCTTTTGCAGGGATGCTCGCCCTGCTTTTCTTCTCCTTCGGCATCATAGCCAAGCTGACGTTCGAAGCGATTGAAGCGATTGATCCCGGGCCGCTGGAGGCTATGACTGCCGTCGGTGCAAGCCGCATTCAGGTCATTGCCTTCGGTGTTGTGCCGCAGGCGCTGCCTTATTTTGTGTCGTACTTGCTGTACACCTTTGAGGTTAATGTGCGTGCGGCTTCCGTGCTGGGCCTGGTCGGCGCTGGCGGTATCGGTCTGCTGCTTGACCGTTCCCTCGGGCTGTTCCGATATGACCGGGCAAGCATCATTATTCTACTGACCCTCGTCATCGTCCTTGCGATTGATTACGGCAGTAACCTGCTACGGAGGAAATTATTATGAATGATCCTACGCTTCGCAGACCTGTTGGCTCCCGCCTGCGCCTATGGGCGATAGCTATTCTGCTAATCATTATTTATATTTGGGCTTTTCGCGGGATGCAGTTTGAAGGATTACAGGGAACGGCCAAAAGTGTCTCTGTCGCTATATTGGACGGCTTTCTCCATCCCGACTGGTCATTCGTCTACATCCCTGAAGGAGAGGATTTATTGCGCGGGCTGCTGGATACGCTGGTCATTTCAATTCTCGGAACCTTCGTATCCGCGTTTGTCTGTCTTCCGTTCGCCTTTTGGGCGTCCAGCAATATGACCCGATTGCGTCCCCTATCAGGCAGCGGGAAATTTGTACTTAGTGTCATCCGGGTATTTCCCGAAATGATCGTCGCCATTCTGTTTATTAAAGCCGTTGGACCCGGCTCGTTTGCCGGGGTGCTTGCCCTTGGTATTCACTCGATCGGCATGCTGGCGAAGCTATTCTCGGAAACGATCGAAAACGTCGATCATGGGCCGCAGGAAGCCTTGGTCGCGTGTGGCGCCAATCGTCTGCAGGTGATTTTCTTCGCCGTACTGCCGCAGGTGATCCCACAGTTTCTTTCCTATTCGCTTTATCGTTTTGAAATTAATATCCGCTCCGCCACCACACTCGGTCTGGTCGGTGCAGGCGGTATTGGTACTCCGCTGCTGTTTGCACTCCAAATGCGAAACTGGAACCGCGTAGGCGTTATTTTACTGGGCATTGTGGTCCTGATCATTTTGACGGATCTGATTTCCGGCTGGCTGCGCAAACGGATCGTATAGTCTTTTTATTTATATAATTTATAAGCTAGAAGCCCAATAAAGCCTCTTCTGTGTAAAAGGGAAGTGTCCCACTCCCATTCACACAGAAGGAGGCTTTTCCTATTCAACAAATCCTCGCCAGCTCATCCATCACCCGCCTAATCTCCTCAGCTGTATTGTAAAAATGCGGAGCTACACGGATGACATCCTTTCGTGCCGAAACGATCATATTTTGGCTTCTCAAACGCATCTCCACAGCCGTTACGTCTGCTACTTCAACAGCGAGCAGGCTTGGTAATGTGCCTCCCCTGTAAGGTATACGTATGTTCAGTCCTTTGCGACTTCCATACGCAACGGAAAACTCCAACAATTCACTCATATATGCCTGAATATTCGTGACCCCGATCTCCAGCAGCAGCTTTAAGGCCGCATTCGCGGCAAAAATGCTGATGAACGAAGGCAATCCCGACTCGAAGCGTCGGGTTCCCACCGCCGGAACCGGGTGAGCAATATCAAACCGGGAAGCAAGCTCCTGTCCTAGCCAGCCCGTAAGTCGAGGCTTGAAGCGGTCTATTCGATCCTTGCTTACATACAGAAAAGCCACTCCTGGTATTCCCAACATATATTTACGTGCTCCAGTCACCAGAATATCTATGCCCATTGCCTTTACATCCACCGGAATGACCCCCGCTGACTGATAGGCATCCACAAACAGCAGCGCCTGATTTTGATGAGCTATAGCTGCAATGGATTTTAGATCCTGCTGAAATCCATTGGTATAATTCACATGGGATGCTATAACGAGTGCAGTTTTTTCCGTAATATGCTCCTTATACTGCTCTATCGTAACCTCTCCTTCGATGGAGGGGATACAACGGATGTGATCACGGAACAACTCCTGTGCTTGCCAAATGTGTCCCACCGTCGGAAAGTCGGTGTCCGCATATACAATGCCTTCTTTTCCCGGTACATAAGGAAGTGCAGTCGCCACCCCGGCAATGGCCTCAGAGGCTGAGGACAGCACTGCAATTTCGTCAGGCTCCGCCCCGATTAGCTTGGCAAAATGCGCTCTGGCTTCCTCCAAGCGTGCCATAGACAATTCGCCGTTATTGCCATATTGCAGCAAGCTTCGATGGTACTCCTCAATTGCAGCAGAAACTTGCCTCGATACAGCCCCTTGGGAACAGCTCCCAACATGGATATGTGAGGACAGCACCGGAAACAGCTGACGGTAGGACTGAAACGGATGTTTCATATTCCCTTCGCTCCTCCTGGGCACAGCAACGTGCCTTGATATGATCATTTTATTATCCATAGAAGCCGGCTTAGAACAAGAGCCTCCCTTCCATCTTCTCGTCGGTAATAAGACGATAGACACCAAGAGAGGCTCTATGGGCTCAAGCACATTCGCTTGTTACGTTTTTCCTAAAGTACAATCATGCAATCATTCCACTGAAAGAGCACAGGACCAAAATTAATGTCCGCGCTTGCGCCCAAACCAGCTTTTAAGTACCAAGGTAGCGAGAGCCAGAAGCAGCAGCAACGAAGCCACGGCAAAGGATGCCGAAAATTGATATTCGTTATACAAAATCTCCACATGCAGCGGCAGTGTGTTCGTCTCTCCCCGGATATGTCCGGAGACGACGGACACCGCGCCGAATTCCCCCATGGCTCTCGCATTACATAAAATGATGCCATAGAGCAGACCCCATTTGATATTCGGCAGCGTCACTTTCCAAAAAATACGCCAGCCGCGAGCGCCCAGCATAACAGCCGCTTCTTCCTCCTGCTGTCCCTGATCCTCCATCATGGGAATGAGTTCGCGCGCCACAAACGGAAAGGTGATGAACAGCGTTGCCAAAATAATGCCCGGCAAGGCAAATATTATTTTAATATCATGCTCATCCAGCCACGGCCCAAGCCAGCCTTGTGCGCCAAACACCAGCACATACATCAATCCGCCGACGACAGGTGAGATCGCGAAGGGTAAATCAATCAAGGTGACCAGCAAGCCTTTGCCGCGAAATTGAAATTTTGTGATCAGCCAAGCGGCGGCTACGCCAAATACCGTATTCAGCGGCACCGTTATGGCTGCCACCAGCAGCGTCAGCTGTAACGCGGACATCGCGTCCGGGTCCCGCAACGCTTCGATGTATACACTCCAGCCCTGCTTGAGTGCTTCGGTAAGCACGACGATCAGCGGCAATACCAGCACCCATAGCAAAGCAAGAAAAGCAGCACCAATCAGCGTCCACTTTACCCAGGGTGCCTCGCTTGTAACCCTGTGGGGCGGTGCAGATGAAGGTACTGGTGCATGAGCAAGCCCCTGCCCCGTTATCGCTTGTGACATGATCATGTCCCTCCTTAGAACGCGGCTGTACCGCTGCCCTACATTAATTATATGGCACGACGCCGTGACCAGCGTTGAATGCTGTTAATCACAAATAACAGCAAGAACGAAATTACCAGCAGCATCATCGCTACTGCCGTTGCTCCTGCATAGTCATTTTGCTCCAGCTTGGACATAATGAGCAGCGGAGCAATCTCGGTTTTCATCGGCATATTGCCGGAGATGAAGACAACAGAACCGTACTCGCCAATGCCCCGGGCAAATGCGAGTGCAAAGCCCGTTAGCAGCGGCGGAATCAACTCCGGCAAAATCACGCTGCGGAAGGTACGCCATCTGCCCGCTCCCAGCGTTGCAGCAACCTCTTCCTCGTCCTTGTCCATCTCCTCCAGTACTGGCTGCACCGTCCGCACGACAAACGGGATGCCGATAAACATCAGCGCAAGTGTAATGCCCGTCTGCGAATACGCCATCTTCCAGCCCAACGGTTCGAACAACGAACCGATCCAACCATTTGGCGCATATAGAGCGGTCAAAGCAACACCCGCAACCGCAGTAGGCAAAGCAAAGGGCAGATCAATGACCGCATCGAAAATCCGTTTTCCCGGAAACTCATACCGCACCAATACCCAGGCTATCAATAAGCCGAGAAACAGGTCGATCAAAGCCGCTGCCGCGGCACACAGAAAGCTGACCTTGTAGGAAGCCAGCACCCTCACATCCGTTGCCACGTCCCAAAATTTCTCCCACGTCAGTCCGGTTGAGTTCAGGAGCAGCGCCGATAAAGGCAGCAGCACCACCAAACTAAGGTACAGCACACTATAACCCATCGTTAACCCGAATCCGGGAAGTACGCGTTTTCGGGTGGCTTGCACTTGACTCATGTTCTGTCCATCCCTCTCTGAAATCCTTTCACTCTAAACGCTTGCGTATTACCGATCCTCTCCGACTTGACAGACGACTTATTTATCAACTGCCGGGTACATAAATCTGGTCAAAAATACCCTTATCACTAAAATGCTTCTGCTGCGTTTCCTTCCACGTTCCAAAAACATCCTTCAAGGTTACGAGCTCCATATCCGGAAATTGATTCTTGAATTTCGCCTTTACGCTATCCAGCGTTGGACGGTAATAGTTCTTGGCTGCAATGGTCTGCCCTTCTTCACTGTACAAATATTTCAGGTACGCGTCCGCTACCTCACGTGTGCCTTTTTTATCTACAACCTTATCGACGATCGCCACCGGAGGCTCAGCCAAAATACTGATCGACGGGTACACGATATCAAACTTATCCGCACCCAGCTCCTTCACAGAGAGCAATGCTTCATTTTCCCAAGCAATCAGCACATCGCCAATTCCACGCTCCACAAAGGTCGTAGTCGCCCCGCGCGCTCCGCTATCCAGTACCGGTACGTGCTTGTATAGCTCCTGTACAAACTGCTGAGCTTTTGCTTCATCGTTATTGTTTTTCTTGAGCGCATAGGCCCAAGCCGCAAGATAGTTCCAACGGGCTCCACCCGAAGTTTTAGGATTTGGTGTGATGACCTGCACATCACCACGGATTAAATCATCCCAGTCCTTGATCCCTTTCGGATTGCCTTTGCGCACTAACAGCACGATGGTTGAAGTGTATGGAGAGCTGTTATGCTCATATTTATTTTGCCATCCCTCTTTAATAAGTCCTTTTTCCTGTAGCGCATCAATATCATAGCCCAGGGCCAGAGTGACCACATCCGCATCCAGTCCATCCTGCACAGAGCGACTTTGCTTGCCAGATCCCCCATGGGACTGCTTGATCGTCACCTTCTGCCCTTTCTCCTTTTCCCAATGCGCGGCAAACGCTTTATTATATGCCTCATACAGCTCACGGGTAGGGTCATAAGAAACGTTAAGCAACTCGACATCCTTGGAGCCGGAAGCTGAGCTCCCCTCCTTACTTGCCCCGCAAGCACTTAGCATAATCGTTAAAACCAAAGATAGTCCGAGAATAAGTCCAATTTTCCATTTACTCTTCATCAAGACACCCCTAATTCTATGTATTTTGTGAAAACACATTCATTTACGCCTGTTATTTACAGACCTATTCAGAAAAATAGCGGAGAATTCCCTGATGCAGCCCTGATAGGTCAAACCTGTCGCGTGGACAGTGTCTGCCTGCTGTTCCTAGAGGTTCTCCGCCACAATGGCGTGATCATAATGACCATACTTTAATACTTTAAATCTTTAATTCCTACCTGTTTAATGAGTTATACGAATATAATACGAGTGTTTATGAACAATGTCAAACTTTTTTTTGGCATGGGCTATCTGTGTTTTGTTTGCTTCAAAGAGAGAGGACAGCCAGAAACATGAAAGTATGTTTCCGACTGCTTAGGGGTTATTTTCACACGCGGAGTATTGCTTAGTTGGCCACGGTTTCAAGATTAATCGAAAAAACTCCAAAAAGCTTCGGATTGTCGGTGTCTCTTCTTAACCACAGCTCACCCGAGCCAACCATAACTCCTTGGTAATTGACAAACAAATCATCCGTCTTTTGGTTCACCAGCGCTTCACGAATCGCATCCGTAAAAATCTGATCATACTTGGCAATAAAGTCTTTCTTATTCGGAATCGTTAGCGATTTCTCGCTATCATTGACACGCAAAGGGTAAAAAATATAATTGGCCACCTTCTCTTTGTCATTGTCGGCAACAGCCTTTTGTAACGCTTTGAACGTGTTCAAAAACGCTTTAGGGTCTTGAATGCCTGCTACCTCAAAAGGATTTTGAGATGGATTGGAGGGTGTCGGGGAAGAAACTGCATCCGATGAAGCAGCCGGGACCGAAGGAGTGGACTTTTGCGCGTCATTGCTGCTGTTTTCTGCATTCCCACTCTCTTTGGCTGCTTTGTCATTTTGGGCTGAACCGCTACGATTCGCATCGGCTCCGTTCTCAATCACGCTTGTACTGCTTCCGGTATTGTTGGTTTCAGCATTCTTATCCTGGCCGCAGCCAGCAAGAGCAACAAATGTAAGTGTAAGTAAAACGGCTGTGAGCGACAGCCTACGTGACAGCTTTTGATTACCGAATTCATGGTTTTTGGGCACAACGGGTCATCCTTTCTGCTTCTGCTTTCTGCTCTGACCTATTCTGTTCATTAAGCCTTCAACCGTTCTATTGTAACATAGTAGGCTAATGACCGCATGTCGTGCCCATTCTGGAAGGAGCTTACTGTGTAATATATGCGAAAGTTTTAACGGTTCCTTGCGATCCATCGTCTGTGCTTACGTTCAAGATCAACTTATTCGAGGAGTCGCTTCCCGCTTCTGCCTGCCCCTCCTGCTTTACAAACAACAGATCATGGCGTTCTCCCGGCTGTAACGTTCGTTTAGTAAATCCGCTCGTTGTACTTTCCAAGTCTGATCCATTCGAACTGGTGAGGCTGTATTGTATGGGTTGCTTTCCTGTATTTTTGATGCTGATGTACAGCTTGCGCCCCTCTTCAAATTTAAAGTCCGTTTGTCCTTGTCCTCCAAAGTGCATTCTTTGATCTTGTACGATACGCTTGGCTGCGTCTCCCTGCTTACTCTGCGCGCTAAGCGGAGCTGCTGGGTGCGTCACATACGACGTTGATGTTGATGTAGTATTCGTGGTATGGTTACTGGCAAAAGTCGCATAACCTACGATCACCCCCGCAACGCCTATCCAAACCCATTTTTCCACCATTTTATGCCCTCCTTCACAAAACAAAAGCCGAACTCATATCTATTATGAGTCCAGCTGCCATATTTTCCAAACCGGATCAAAAGCATCCTCCGTTCATGTTCTCCTACTACACCAATGGCCCATGCCCGCTTTCATTTACTCAATTCTGAATTAGTCCATGCCAGTAAATATCCCAAGAGCTTTCCAGACGCGGATCAAAATCGGCGGTTCCGTTATACACAAGCTCTACCAGCATGCCTTCGATTAAATTCATATAAGCTGTTGCGGCAGATCGGGCTGGAACACGCAGCTTTACCGACGTTTCGGCCGCAATTCGCTCACACACCAAATTTGTCTTATGCTGGACATAGCGTATAACCATGGCCTGAATTTGGGCCTCCAGATTGGACGGTATCAGAAAGCCGACATACAAAATCAAACGCAAATTCATGGCGCTCCCATAACGGTCCTTGAATTCGGCGATGAGCCCCCGCAGAACAGCTTCAAGCGGCTGCTCAGATTGCTCATGAAAATAACGATCCAACTCCAGAATTTCCTGCTTCACCGCATCAGAAAATATATCCAAGAACAAATCATCTTTGCTTTTAAAATGGTTGTAAATAGACTGCTTCTTTATCCCTACCTCATCTGCAATCAATTGCAGAGAAGCGGCATCGTATCCCTTTCTCGCAAATTGATGCAAACCAGCCGTTTTTTCTCTGATCACATTTCGACCTAAAAAATGAAAAAAGCCGGAGCCCCTTTGAATTATGGGGACACCGGCTCTTGTGCTTATTCTGTCACCGTTCCGTAGATCAGCACTGGCGCTTCCGCTTGATCCGCAATCCGGATGTTCGCGTAGATTTTCTCCAGCACCTGGGCTACGTCTTCACGGTTCGCATGGATGGTAGCCAGCGAGTCGCCTTTTTTAACCGCATCGCCGACCTTTTTGTTCAGCATCAGGCCGACAGCCAGATCAATCTCGGATTCTTTGGTCGCACGTCCTGCTCCAAGCAGCATCGCAGCCGTACCGATTTCGTCCGCTACGATCTCGGCCACCACACCATCCTGCTTCGCAGGTACTTCAATGAGATACTGTGCCTGCGGCAAGCGTTCAGGATGATCCACTACAGAAGCATCACCGCCCTGATTGGCAATAAACTCCTTGAATTTCTCCAGTGCTTTACCGTTGCGAATAACTTCTTTGAGCTTTGCTTCCGCGTCTTCGAGGGAATCTGCTTTCCCGGCCAAAAATACCATTTGGCTGCCCAAGGCCATACACAGCTCCTCCAGATCTTTGGGTCCTTCACCGCGCAGTGTATCAATCGCTTCTTTGACTTCCAGCGAGTTGCCAATGGCCAGACCCAGCGGTTGGCTCATATCAGAAATAACCGCCATCGTTTTGCGACCGACATTATTCCCGATGCTTACCATCGCATGTGCCAGCTCTCTGGCATCGTCTACCGTTTTCATGAATGCCCCTGCACCTGTCTTGACATCCAATACGATGGCATCGGAGCCGGCTGCGATTTTTTTACTCATAATCGAACTGGCAATGAGCGGAATCGAGTTTACCGTTGCTGTAACGTCACGCAAGGCATACAGCTTTTTGTCCGCAGGCGTCAGGTTGCCGCTTTGTCCGACCACAGCAATTTTACTGCGGTTCACCAGCTCCACAAATTCATCCTTGCTGATTTCTACGTGGAAGCCGGCGATAGCCTCCAGCTTGTCAATCGTTCCCCCGGTATGTCCGAGGCCGCGACCTGACATTTTTGCCACCGGAATGTCCAAGGCCGCTACGAGCGGGGCCAGTACCAGCGTTGTCGTATCGCCCACACCACCAGTCGAGTGCTTATCGACCTTGACTCCTTCAATCGCGGACAGATCAATCGTATCACCCGAATGAACCATCGCCATGGTCAGATCTGCGCGTTCCCGTTCGGTCATATCTTGGAAGAAAATGGACATCGCCAATGCACTGACCTGATAGTCAGGAATTTCACCCTGAGTGTAGCCTTGGATAATAAAATTAATTTCCTCCGTACTCAGTTCTTTTCCGTCACGTTTTTTTGCGATCAAGTCTACCATTCTCATATGTCATTTCTCCTCACTGTGCGTATGATCGCTTACAGGGATACTGCTGTATCCAGTGCAACTTCCATCATTTCTTTAAAGGTGGTTTGCCGTTCTTCCGCCGTTGTTTCTTCACCTGTCAGCAAATGATCGCTTACCGTCAAAATTGTCAGCGCGTTAACGCCAAATTTGGCTGCCAGCGTATACAAAGCCGAAGTCTCCATTTCGACACCCAGCACGCCGTATTCCATCAGCTTTTGCACCACTGATTTGTCATCACGATAAAAGCTGTCCGAACTGAATACGTTGCCGACATGCATGTTCAAGCCTTTGGCAACACCGCGATCATAAGCGCCCTTTAAAAGAGGGAAGCTGGCAATCGGCGAATAGTCGTAGCCGCCAAAGATATGACGGTTCATGCCAGAATCCGTACACGAAGCCTGTGCCAAAATCACGTCACGAACATGCACATGCTCCTTCATCCCGCCGCATGTACCTACACGGAACAAGTTTTTTACACCGTACTCGCTGATCAGCTCATTGACATAAATACTGATCGAAGGCAGTCCCATTCCGGTTCCCTGTACAGACAGGCGTTTGCCTTGATACGTTCCCGTAAATCCGAGCATTCCGCGTACCTCGTTGTAACAGGTCACGTCCTCCAGATACGTTTCAGCGATAAACTTCGCCCGCAGCGGGTCTCCTGGCAGCAAAATCGTTTCTGCAATTTCTCCTGGCTTAGCTCCAATGTGTACACTCATTTTTCTATTCCTCCGTCCCATTTTTCCGTGCTTGTATCGTTACTGAAGTTCTGCCAAAAAGCTTGTTCCGTGTTCTGGCAGTTTTACACCAAAGTTATCCGCTACCGTTGCTCCAATATCCGCAAACGTTTTACGAACTGCCAGTTCCTTGCCTCCGGCTGTAAAACGTGGGGAATACACCAACAATGGCACATATTCACGAGTATGATCCGTTCCCCGGTACGTTGGGTCATTCCCGTGGTCCGCAGTGATGATCAGCAGATCGTCATCCGTCATTTTGGCGAATACCTCCGGCAGGCGTGCATCGTAATCGTCCAGGGCTTGACCGTATCCCTGTGGATCACGGCGGTGACCGTATACAGCATCAAAGTCCACCAAATTCAGGAAGCTTAATCCGGTAAATTTCTCATCCAGCGTAGTGACCAGCTTATCCATGCCGTCCATATTGGATACGGTGCGTACCGCCTTCGTTACACCCTCACCGTCATAAATGTCGGAGATTTTCCCCAAAGCGATCACATCCAGGCCTGCATCCTTCAGCTCGTTCATCGTGGTGCGGCCAAACGGCTTGAGCGCATAATCATGGCGATTGGAGGTGCGGGAGAAGTTCCCCGGTTCGCCTACGAACGGACGTGCAATAATGCGGCCCAGCATGTACGGATCCTCCAGCGTGATTTTACGGCAGAATTCGCAAATCTCATAAAGCTCCTTCAGAGGTACAACTTCCTCGTGCGCAGCAATTTGCAACACCGAATCCGCCGAAGTATAGATGATAAGCGCTCCTGTCTTCACATGCTCTTCGCCCAGTTCATCAATGATTTCCGTTCCGCTGGCTGGCTTGTTGCCAATGACTTTGCGCCCTGTATGCTCCTCAATGCGCTGAATCAGCTCATCCGGGAACCCGTCGGGGAATACGCGGAACGGAACCGCAATATTCAAGCCCATGATCTCCCAATGCCCAGTCATCGTATCCTTGCCATTCGACGCTTCCTGCATTTTAGTGTAGTACGCGAGCGGCTTTTCAGCCGCCGGTATCCCTTCGATAGGACGAATGTTGGACAGACCAAGCTTACCCATATTCGGCATGTTCAGACCGCCGCGTTCGCGGGCGATATGACCAAGTGTATCTACATCGTAATCATCAAACTGGGCAGCATCCGGCGCTTCGCCGATGCCGACTGAGTCCAGCACGATCAAGTGAATCCGTTTGAATTTAGACATCATAAAAATCCTTTCCTAACTCGCTGTTTTTTTACAAAAACAACCCTGCGATCGTTGCCGAGAGCACGCTAACCAGCGTCGCTCCATACAACAGCTTCAGACCAAAGCGGGCCACCACATTTCCCTGCTTTTCATGCAGACCCTTCACTGCCCCGGAAATGATACCGATGGATGAGAAGTTTGCAAAGGATACGAGGAATACCGATACGATCCCGATTGTACGCTCAGACAGGCCTGTTTGCTTGGTCAGATCCAGCATGGCCACAAATTCGTTGGATACGAGCTTGGTAGCCATAATGCTGCCCGCCTGAACCGCCTCGCTCCATGGAATCCCCATGACAAAAGCGAACGGTGCAAACACATAACCAAGCAGCGCCTGAAAGCTGATTCCAAACACCCAGGTGAAAATGCCATTAACCATGGCAATCAGCGCCACAAATCCAATTAGCATCGCTGCTACAGTTATGGCGACTTTGAAGCCGTCCATAATGTACTCGCCGAGCATTTCGAAAAAGGACTGCTTTTCTTCCTCTTGAACCTCCAGCAAATCGTCTTCCTTTTCAATCTTGTACGGATTAATAATGGAAGCGATAATAAAACCGCCGAACAGGTTCAACACCAATGCAGTAACCACATATTTGGGGTTCAGCATTTGCATGTAAGCCCCCACAATCGACATGGATACAGTGGACATTGCAGATGCACACAACGTATACAGCCGATGTTTCGGCAGAAGACCAATTTGCTTCTTAACGGAAATAAACACCTCGGATTGACCCAAGATAGCTGAAGCTACAGCGTTGTAGGATTCCAGTTTACCCATTCCGTTTACTTTGCTCAAGACAAGTCCGATATATTTAATAATAAAAGGAAGCACTTTTATATATTGTAAAATCCCGATCAGCGCGGAAATGAATACAATCGGCAGCAGCACACCGATAAAGAACGGTGCCGCACCTTCATTGGCAATTCCGCCAAATACAAAGTTAATCCCTTCAGATGCATATCCCAAGAGACTATTGAACCCTGCTGCAAAGCCTTTGACTAGAAATTCGCCAATTCCTGTGTTCAGCAATACAAAAGCAAGCGCAGCCTGCAATACAACCATAACCGCCAGCGGACGATATCTGATTTTGCGCTTGTCACTGCTGGCGATGTAAGTCAGTCCAAATACAACGAGCAGCCCCACTATAGCGATGATATATTTCATTTAATTATCCCCCTTATTACATTAAGCGCTTACATTACCTATAAAAAGAACGCGCCCCCGAAAGAGGCATTCTTTTTTTATTTCCCCAAATCCGCGGGACGAAAAGCACCCGGCAGTAGTTTTTCCATCGTCCACTCTTCCGTGTTGCCATGAAGGTTAGTCAGATATATTTTGGTATCTACATGAGCAAATTCGGAAATGACCTGTCTACAGGCCCCGCATGGAGATACAGGTCCTGCTGTGTCTGCTGCAACCGCAATCGCATCAATTTTACGGCAGCCTTCGGATACCATTTTAAAAATCGCCGTCCGTTCTGCACAATTGCAGAGGCCGTAGGAGGCATTTTCCACATTACATCCGCGATAAATCGTGCCATCGCTACCGAGAACCGCTGCACCGACTTGAAAATTCGAATACGGAATATATGCCTGTTTTCGCGCCTCAAGCGCTTCCTGAATCAATTGATCCTTCACCCGCGAATCCCTCCATGACTTTAAAATAGAACTTAGTAGGAAGATGTAGACTGCTCGCCCTCGATGATTTTCACACCGGAGCTTGCACCGATCCGACTTGCGCCTGCTTCTACTAATTTTTGCACGTCTTCCAGACTGCGTACGCCGCCAGAAGCTTTAACACCAATCTCAGATCCTACTGTTTTACGCATCAAGGCTACGTCTTCCGCAGTAGCTCCACCTGTAGAGAAGCCTGTCGAGGTTTTCACAAAATTCGCTCCCGCTTTGACGGATAGCTCACATGCAAGTACCTTCTCTTCGTCAGTCAGCAGGCAAGTTTCGATGATGACTTTTACCAGTGTACCGGCTGCAGCTTCCACGACCGCACGAATATCCTGCTCCACAAGCTGCAGATCACGTGCCTTCAAAGCCCCGATATTAATAACCATATCCACCTCAGTCGCACCGTTAGCAATGGCATCCTTCGTTTCAAATGCTTTTGTTGCTGAAGTGCTTGCTCCCAGCGGGAAACCGATAACTGTACAGATGGCTACGCCTGTGCCTGCGAGTTGTTCTGCTGAATAGGCTACCCACGCTGGATTCACACATACGGAAGCAAACTGATATTTCTTCGCCTCAGTGATCAATTTCGTAATTTCATCCTTCGTCGCATCTGCACGCAACAATGTATGGTCAATTAATGCTGCAATGTTCATATCTAGAAGCTCCTTCATTTGATAAATAGTGTGAAGACCCTTTATTTCTGGTGATGGGATCATCATAGCACGGCTTTGAACATATGTAAAATACATTTTGAAATTATGTTCAAGCCTATGCATAGGACAGTCACCTACAGTTCACATTACCCTATAGGCGGACGCCAAAACCGTATGTTTACACGGAAGTGATGCACATGCTTATTGTAAAAGTGCTTGTGCCGTAAACTGATCCGTCACCAGAATATTCGCGTACTTGCCCCGCAATGATGCACGGATAGCCTCCACTTTGCGCTGTCCACCCGCTACAAGAATAGCCTTCTCCTTCTTGCGTAAATCCGGTAGATCAATTCCAACGGTACGGCTGTTGATTTCGTCACTGCATATATTGCCCTCATCGTCAAAAAAGCGCGAGCAAATGTCGCCCTTGCCGATTTTTTGCAGCAGCTTCTGTTCCTCCTGGTTAAAATACCCCAGTCTGAACAACAGCGCATCCTCCTTGACCGTTCCCACCGTAAACACGGCAATATTCGCCTGCTTGCCAAGTTCAATGATGCGCTGGATGTGCCGATCCTTCTCAACCATTTTCTTAACGGCATGACTATCAAAAATCACAGGAAGCGGTAAGTACCGTGCAATTGTGTGAAAGGCTTCCGCAAACAAATTCACCGTCTCAACAGCATATGTGTTGACATGCGAATGGCTCACGCCTCCTTTGAGCTGAACCACCTCAACTCCCTTAACCTGCTTTTGCTGGAGATGGAGTGCCACTGCATGCATCGTCGTGCCCCACGTTACCCCGATAATATCCGCATCCTGGACCGTTTCATGCAAATAATCGGCTGCCTTTTTGCTAATATGCTTCTTAATCTCCTGATATTCATTGACTGGCGAGTAGCAAACCAGCACGGTATCCAGCCCGTATTTCTTTTTGAGCTGCTCTCCAAGCGCATCCATATCCTCCATTGGATCAACAATACTGATCCTTACGTATCCCTGTTCCTTGGCAGCCTGAAGCAGCCGCGATACCGTAGGACGGGAAACCCCGAGTCTGACCGCGATATCCTGCTGGCTATAGTCGTTCAGATAGTATAACCTGGCTGCCTCGATACTTAATCGCTGCTTATCATGATCCATTCTACCTCAACCCGCTTATCATAAAATGTAGTCCCATCACCTGAGTCTCTCTTTTGGAAGATTTAACTGCCAGTTTGTGATATTCTGTGATTAACTGAAACAGTTTCACCACACCCTCAACTTTATAATTCCATGTGCCAAAACGCAATAGCTAACCCGTTTTACTGTCATTTCACAGCACCCTGTAGAAGACTTATCTGAATATGTAAGGAGAATGGCTATGTCTGAGTATATTGTGTGCAGTCTGGCGGACAAAAGGTTCGCTTTAAACTTTCTGGAAGTGGAAGAAGTCATGAACGTCAAGAAAGGGACACCGCTTCCCTTTTCCGAGGCATGGCATGAAGGAATGGTCACCATCCGTGACAACGTATTTACGATCCTCAATTTGCGAAAAAAGCTACTGCTTCCCGCTTCAAATGAGTCCTCCGAGGACAAAATGATTTTGCTCAGCCGGGCGAAGATTGCTCTAATTGTCGATCAGGTGGAGGATACAGCTTCTGCCGAGGACAGTCAGCTACAGAGCAATGAGGAAGAGTGGCAACGCGAGCTGTTTCCCACCGTGCTGGAGCATCATGGTACCTTCATTCCGGTGCTGGATATGGACGCTTTTCTCGCTTCCACCAAGACAAACTAAAAAAGCTTTAAAGCTTTCATGTAAAATACTCCCGAACCTTGAGTCAGCTTGCACTCATCGTTCGGGAGTATTTTCAATTATTGCAGCCCCTGTCCCTCTTTCATGTGAACCAGCGTGTTCAGCTGCTCCAGCAGCGTATTCCCTCCGGTCAGCGAAATGGTGCCAATCTTCTCGCAGATTTTTTCCAGAAACTCCAGCTCTTTGAGACGATAGAGAGTGGCGTTTTCGTCCATCAGCTTGGCCGTATTGAGCAAACTACGAGTAGAGGCCGTCTCTTCGCGGCGTGTGATAAGGTTGGCTTGCGCCTTCTTCTCTGCCAGCAGCACTGTATTCAGAATATCCTTGATATCCCCTGGCAAAATAATGTCCTTCACCCCAGCCGACGTAAAGGTCACTCCATATTCGCCGCTCTGCTCATTCAGTCGAGTCAAGACATATTGAGCGATTTCCTGCTTCATTTTCAACAAATCGTCCAGCTTCATGGCGCCAACGTATTCACGCAGCAGCAATTGAAGCATAATATACATTTGCTCCTCGAATGCCCGGAATTCCAATGCACGCAGCGGATCAATGATACGGTATTGACAAACGAAGTTAAGGCGCAGCGTAATTTTATCCTCTGTCATGATTTCCTGTCCCATCAAATCCATCTGCTGCTGGCGCATATCTATCGTTTTGATCTCTGTGTTCACCGTCGACATCCAAAAGTAATACTTGCCCGGCTTCAGCTCGCCTTGCAGGACGTTATCATAATACAGGAAGCCCAGCTCATAGCTGGCTACCTGAAGTGCCTTCCAGAAGCCTTTTGTCTTGGACAAAAAGGCTTGCCCCAATGCCTTATCAATCGCAGGCTGCCGGGTATCTGCATGGACAAAGCGATGCTCCTTGAGCACACTCCAAAACGCATATTTTCCTGCCGTCAGCAGCTCCACGAACTTATTGTCCTCATAATGCAGGACATATTCATGATCCTCAACCTCTACGACATTCAATTGCTCCAGCAATAGGGGATCGGTCAAAAACAGGCGAATATCATGGTCTGGTACAAAAAACGGTTCACCTACATTCAAAATCTCAACCGTCTCCTGCTGAAATGTCTTCAACAGGTAAGTCCCGGGCAGCAGCAGCTTGTGGTAGCTCCCTTTTTTGAACAGCAGTCCGCGTTCATCAGATTTAATGGTTATTTTCTTAAACATGGTATCACTCCTAGTATTTAAAATCCTCAACGTAAAAGAGTGCTTTTTTCTACGTGTGGCGGCTCCGCTGATTCGCACATTATAGTCAAAATACATTTTTAAAATGAGGATCTTCATTTTTATTCGTTGTAGCAGGGTTAGTGACCCTTGCAGAGCATCCCTCCGGGGTGAACGGCGGGGCCAAGCTTGAGGAAAAAGGAAGGTGCCGCCTGTCTCCGTGTTTCGAGGATGGGATTCATCAGCCCAACATCGACTGTGAATCCGTATCCCCGAAGCCGCGGGCCCTGTCGGCGCTTGCTCTTTCCGGTATCCGCTAGCCGCATAGCCATCGCCTCGGCATCTGTCATAGGGACCAGAAATGGGATGCTCTCATCCAGGTCTTTTCATTGTTTTTATTCGACCATTCGAATACTCTACCAGAAGTCGCTTGGAAGGCGATTGGGAATCGAACCCTAATGTTGGTGGATACACAAGATTTACAGGATACCTGGCCCGATGAGGGCAGGCACTGCGGGACCTTTAGAAATCCTCGCCTCGGTAATATCTTCCTGCATCAGCCTTCATCATTATTGCGCACAACCTCACTCACGAACATGGCGAAAGTATTACGACCCTATACAAAAACAAAAAAAAGACACGGAAGAAGCTCTTTTGGCTCACTTCGTGTCGCTCTTTTTATAGCTACCTGTGTCAGCAGAAAATAAAGTATTAGACTGGATGTCTTTATTCCACGCGGCTTTTCGAATTGCCATACCGTCAGACTCCATAAAATAAGTTTTAGACTTGCCCTAGAAAATTGAAACAGCGATAGCAAAGGACAAGAAAATAAAGTCCTTTGCTATCGCTGTTTCATTGAACTAATGTTTCCCGTTAGGTTAACGCCAGCGCCCAGTCTACAACTTTATTTTTACGGTCTAGTTCTTTATTTTTCAGAACTTCATTCATCGAACACCAACAAATCTCTTTTGCATTTCTCCGCCCCATACGTTACTATCTTTGTATCGACAAATTTGCAGGTCTATATTAAGGAGGTTTTAACACCCATGTGCCCCCGTACCAAAGAACAAAATGAGCTCATACGTATGCAGCGCAGAGAACAGATCCTGGATGTCGCCGCTCGTTCCTACTTTCGCACGGGCGGGAGCTTTGATATTCGCGACGTTGCCCGCGAGGCAGGGCTTGGTTACGGCACAGTATACCATTATTACCCCAACCGGCATTTATTAATAGAAGATGTGTTAGGAAGCGGCTTCGAGCGATGCGAGCAAGTTATCGCAAAATGGGCGAACATCAGCGGCAGCCCCCCGGATGACTGGCAGTTGTTGACGTATTGTAAAGCGCTGCTCCGGCTGTGGCAGTCGGACGCCCGCGCTTATCTCGTCTACAAAATGGCGGCGGAACATTATGCTGGCTTGCCTGAGAGGGATCGACACCACGCCAAAAGAAAATTTATGGAACGGCTGTATGTTCCACTCCAATTGATCGCTCAGTGCGAAGACGACAGCGTCGACCATATGCTTGCCGTACTGGTCGGTTGCTGTGGGCTGCACTACTATGCGGGCAATTCCGACCTGGACGTCGATCGAATCGCCCGACTCGCTATGCAAGCTATTACGAAGGAGTCCTGATACGAACATGATCATCTTAAAAAGCAAGCATGAAATCGAATCCATCCGCAAGGCATGCCAAGTGGTGGCTGAATGCCATCGTACAATTGCCCCGCTCATCAAACCGGGCATCACAACGAACGAGATTGAGCGCATATTCGAGGACATTATTTTGAAGCACGGCGCCAAGCCATACGAGAAGGGCTACAAGGGCTATCCATATGCGACCTGTGCCTCCGTCAACGACGTGATCGCGCATGGCTTCCCTAGCAATAAGCCACTTGAGGAAGGCGATATCGTGACGATTGACACGGTCGCGGAGCTCGACGGCTGGCTCGGCGATTCGGCTTGGAGCTATGCAGTCGGGCAGATCTCGCCGACGGCCGAGAAGTTGATGCGCGTCACGAAGGAATGTCTTGACCTGGGCATCGAGCAGGCGCAGCCCGGCAATCGACTCGGCGACGTGACGAGCGCGATTCAGCGGCATGCGGAATCATACGGTTTCGGCGTCGTACGCGACCTTCTCGCCCATGGCATCGGCCGCGACCTGCACGAGGAGCCGACCTATATGCATGTCGGCAAGCCCGGAAAAGGCCTCCGTATCAAGGAAGGTATGGTGTTCACGATTGAGCCCATGATCACCGAAGGCACCTACTTCATGACAATCGATCCGGACGGCTGGACCGCACGGACGATGGACAACAAGCTTGCCGCCCAATACGAGCATACGATCGCCATCACGGCTGAAGGTCCACAAATTTTGACCGCGCAATAGAATAAATAGAGGTCGATCAACGAAAGGTCGACTTCTTTTTTCGTATTCGGCATAGCAGCTTTCTTTATTCATTACAGGTAATAGTGTAAACGATATCCCGTTCCCATCTTCAAATCGAATTTTCTCCTGACAACCTGTCACATTCGTATCTTGGGCCTGATCCACTAGAACGCTTTTAGCCTATAGATGGGTATAACTCGCCTTAGGGGTGTCATGAGCCAAGCCATTGCTCTCATAGGTGAACCAATAGCTGATGACCTGACCAGCTGAAAGTCCACTGACCGTGTGCTCCCAGGCTCCATTGTTGTTCTTCATGCGATAATTCATTTGAGTGCTGCCGGACACGGTATAGTGGACATCTACAAATGCCGATGTACTCTCCGGCTGGAACGTGATCAACGCCTCGGTGGTGGAAATTCTGGAAACCCCTGTCATTGTAGAGGAAGCCTGGTGTGTATAGCTGAATGAAGGGGTATCATATTGCAATCCCGCTTTTTCATAGGTGAACCAATAGCTGACAACGGTCCCGATGGCGAGGCCTGTAACCCGCTGCCCCCAGACGCCGCCGTTGTTTGTCATCCGGTAGTTGAGCTGTTGTCCACCTGGCAAAGTATAATGCACGTCAACATAGGCGGAGGCTGTTTTGGGCGTAAATTGAAGCAGCGCTTCACTGTCGCTGACAAAGCGGGCTTGTGCGGTGTAATCCTTCGTTTCTCCGCCCCCGTCATTCCCGCCGTCAGAGGATGCTTCCGTAGTTACGGCTACAGCATTGCTGGCCGCAGATAGGTTGCCGGCTGCATCGCGAGCCTTAACGGTAAAGCTGTAAGTGGTGGCTGCATTCAGCCCTGTAACGGAAATAGAAGTACCGCTGGCCTCTGCTGTCTGAATCCCGTCCTTATAAACGGTATAACCCGTAACACCAACATTGTCTGTGGCTGCATCCCACTCCAGCGTGACCGCCGAAGCCGTTTTAGCCGTGGCTCGCACATTCGCGGGGATGGATGGTGCTTTCGTATCAGGCTGCGGATTGCCGCCGCTTCCATTTCCAGCATTAAAGCTATTCGGCTGCACGGTGATACTATGCCCATCTGAGAAGGTTATTGTTTTGACCTGGTCTGTAAAGTTGTAGGCTACATAGGTTTTTACTCCGTTTTTATGAAATACGGCATAAATAGGTGAATTGGCGGTGATGCTGCGGTCGATGTTGCCTAAAGCATCCAAATTGTAGATCCAGTGATAGGCATTCGCCTTGGAATTACCCGCTTCCGGTGTCATGCTCGCTGCGCGTGTGCTGAATCTGCCCTTCGCATCGGACGGGTCCGAAATCGCTCTGTACATATACACAATATCTTCCCACGGATTGAAATTACCTCCGCTTTTTTGCAGCAGATCGTTATAATTTTTAGCTGCATACTCCGGATATTGCGTCAAATACAAGGATGCAGCGGTGATCGGCAGCCAGTTGATGCCATGCACCTCTGTAGCATTATCGGTCCACCATGTTGCATTTCCCACCGTTTTACCGCCCCAAATCATGCTCGCCGTAGCGCTTTGCATCCCCGTGGGAGTGTTTGTGCCTTTCACATCAAACCAGTATTCGTTAATCGCATTCATTTCAGTTGTATATAGATAAATGCCCAGATCACGTGTTCGAGTGTCTCCCGTCGCTTCGCCCCATAAAATTAGACCGGCCCAGGTGTGCCCGGCATAGGGATCAAAATTACGCAAATACGGAAATTGCGAATCAGACCTGTCGGTATTGGCGATGTCGCGAATGAGCAGATTCACCATTTTCCCCCATTGGGCATTGGATGCCCAGCTTTTGTCCACACGTGCAATTTCAGCTGCGGCCTTAATAAAGTAGCCATAATGGAAATGATGGTCATTTAATTCCACTGCACTGCCAAAGCTGTCGGGATAACCAATCAATGTTCCCCAATTGCTGTTATACACAAATAGATTGGAGCTTTTCAGATTCCCCGAGCTGTCACTGGCCTTAAACCAGTCCTGCAGTCGGCTTTTGATCTCATTGCGGAACTGGGTCGCTGCAGCAGTGTTGCCAGCCTGGTCGGCGATCGGTGCCAGAGCTGCCAGCTTGCCCAGACGTTTTCCAATCCAGTACGTGTCTTCATTGCCAGAGTAGGTTTCGGCTTTCGCTTCGTTAATGTAGCTGTTCAGCGTATTTTTATCGTAAGACCCCAAGTCGGGCAGGGAAGGGAGCACCCCTGTAAATTTCATTTTCGTTTGAAAAGAAGTACCTTCCGCTGTTTTCATCAGGCCGCGTACAGAATTATATGTGTAGTTCAGCAAGGGTTGGGAAGAATTTTTCCACTGATGCGGATATAAGGCAAAAATAGTACCGCCCTGTGTACCTTCCTTCGCGGCTGTAGTAACGGTAAAGGTGGTGGTTAACTCGGCAGAGGTTTCGTTATAGCTGTACTGTGCTTTGGAGGCTGTGACAAAGGAATAGGCGTATTGCCGGAATTTGTTCAATGTGGCCTCTGTTTTGTCAGGCAAAGCTGCCACCGTAAAATAGCTTTTCCCGTTCAAATTATTGGTCAGTGTGCTCGTTCCCAAGCCGGACCAGGTACTGCCGGAAGGACCAAACAGGCCATAGTGTGAACCATTGACCGTAATGCCAAGCACAGGGGTGGTGGAAGACCCGAACCAAACCTCAGGTACCTTATTAAACGAAAGCTTGGGATTTCCGCCGCCAACTCAAAATAAACATATGGAGAGCCGTGTCCATAGGTAGCACTCATTTTATTGCTTCCGCTTTGAAATAATGATTTGACAAACCAGTCGCTGAAGCCGTCCACCTTGGCATCAGGAAATGAAGCGGTTACAGAATGGCCAATGGTAAAATCGTTCACATCATCCATCCAACCTGCGATGTACCCCGGATTTACAGTAATTTTTCCGCTCGGGTTAAAAATGCGCAGCCCGTTTTGCTGATTTTTCAAGGCAAGGGGATGCGGATATTGGGCCTCGGAGTAGGGCACCCAGGCCAGGCTGCTCCACCAGTCATTGGTGGGCATTGGACCGGATACATTCCCTGTTTTGTAAATTTCATTCTGCGGAGTTGCTGCTCCAGCGGGCAGTATGGTTGAATATGAACCAGCACCTTGCGTGACCTCACCCGAAAAGGCTTTAGTAGAAACCGGTGCAGCTAAAAATATCAGACTGGCACTTAACAAGCATAACAGCAATTTTTTCATAGCCTACCTCCTCCTTAGAATTCGCTAACCCCTTTCACTGCAAGGTTTTTCCCTTTTATTCCAATTCAGATTCAACTTCATTGTGCTTTATCCTGATTGCTAGGTCAATCCTTCATTTCTATATTTCAACTAAACGAGGCGAAAGTCTCTAAAAAAATAAAAGAAACCAGGACGAAAAGCCCGAAAATCCTCCCGGAGCACCGGAACACTATTCATTCTGGGAAATTACATCCATTCTTTCCTTTGGCTTCATCCCATAAAACATTCACCCCATGAGTTGTTCATCTCATTAACCATTCACCCTAATAAAGGTTTAGTATACAAAAAAAAGAATCTTCCAGGCTTCCAGCCCTTCAGATCCTCAGTCTTTTTAAATCTATAAGTTTTGAGTCTTTAAGTCTTTGAGTCTTTGAAAGTCCTCTTCCCCTTCTACCATGCTCCACACCAATTCGGAAAAATGAGTTACTTTGTGGCGGAGCCTCCCTCACCACAATTTCACTCACTTCTTCCGCTCAAAATACCCTTCTATCTTCAAATCCACGCCAACCTGCGTCACGCTCAAATCCTGTAGCCCAACCGCTTCGCTCATCGCTGACACGCCTTCTCCTCCCAAAAAGCCCGGTGCTTCACGTCCTCCAACCAGCTTCGGCGCAATATACAGTACAAGCTTGTTTGCCAGTCCTTGCTGTACGAACGAAGCGTTCACCTCGGCACCGCCTTCCACGAACACCGAAGACACCTCCGCCGCACCCAAAATATCCAGCATTTGCGGCAGACTAACCCGATCGCTGTTTTCATCCTGTGTCGGATATACCTTTACACCCAACTGTTCCAGCTGGCTTCGCTTGCCTTCATCATAAACACGTCCTGTAAATATCCAGGTAGGTGCTTCACCATCTGTAATGACACGAGCATCCAATGGAATACGCAGCGTGCTGTCCAGAATGATACGAATCGGATTCCTTCCTTCCGGCAAACGTGTCGTTAGCTGCGGATTATCATGAATCACGGTCTGCACACCGACCAGGATGCCCACATGCTCATGACGAAGACGATGCACATCCTCCCGTGCCACCTCGGACGTAATCCACTTGCTTTCCGAGGTTCGGGTGGCAATTTTACCATCCAGCGTCACTGCTGATTTGATCGTAATAAAAGGACGCTTGCTTGCAATATAATGGTTAAACACTTCATTCATACGAATGGATTCCTGCTCGCATACTCCGACAATGACCTCGATGCCCGCATCTTTCAAAATCTGTACCCCTCTGCCCGAAACGAGCGGGTTCGGGTCCAGTGCAGCGATCACCACGCGGCGAATACCAGCCTGCACAATCGCTTCTGCACACGGGCCTGTCCGTCCGTGGTGGGAGCACGGCTCCAGCGTTACATAAATCGTTGCTCCCCGAGCATGCTCACCCGCCATACGCAAAGCATGAATCTCCGCATGTGGCTCGCCGGGCTTCAAATGAGCGCCGATCCCAACAATACGACCGTTGTTAACAATCACTGATCCGACGAGCGGATTCGGTTCTGTCTGCCCTTTGGCACTTCTGGCATTTTCCAACGCCAGGCGCATATATTTTTCGTGAATGGTCTGAGTGGTCATAGAACCTCCCTGAAATCAAAATCCCGCAAATGGCCGGACCGTTCCACTTTTGTATTCAAATACCGTTCGTTATATTGCGATACATCGCCCCACAGCGGCATACGCCCCGCCACATTCATACCCGATTTTTTCAAGGCATCCAGCTTTTTAGGGTTATTTGTAATCAATGTTACCGGTTTTTGTCTCAGGTGACGCAGCACATTGATGGCGTCCACATAGTTGCGGGTATCATCTTCAAAGCCCAATTGATGGTTGGCTTCGACAGTATCCATGCCTTCCTCCTGCAAAATATATGCCATTGCTTTACTGAACAAACCGATCCCACGACCTTCATGATTGGCCAGATAGAACAATGCACCTGTTCCATGCTCCACAATCATCTTCATAGATTGGTGAAGCTGAAATCCGCAATCACAACGCTTGCTGCCAAAAATATCTCCAGTATGGCAAATACTATGCATACGAACAAGTGCATTTTCCGACTGTTGAAGATCACCATATACCAGTACACTTGACTGTTGTCCCTCTGCCAAATTCAGTGTCGACAATCGCTTCACAATTGTGTCAGCGGTTGCGTTCAGCAAGTCCTGACGATCAGCCTCATCCCGTACAGGCAACCAGCAGTACCATTGGAAAACAACGGTTTCCCCCTCCAAATTAACTGGCAGCTTGATCGGTCCTACCAAAATCGTCGAGGATTGCTCTCCACGAATCGTTTGAATTTTATCGTTAAGTAGCGTAGCTACATCTTTTTGGTTCATCTCTCTGCACCATCCTTTATATAAGCTCTATCTATCCGGAAGCCTCGGTTATTCAAAGCCTAATCGCTGATTTATATGATTGGGGTTTCTGCTGGTAAAAAATGTTCATGAAACGTGGATTCCATCGTCAGCTGCCGTTCCTGAAGCTCGGTCACAGCCTGTCGCCGTCTGTCTTCGAACGCCTTCAAGCCCGCTGCGGTGTATCCCCCCTCCTGACGTAAACGAAGAAGCTCACTCGCCAGCACATCGGCATCCTTCAAGGCTGCGTTCAGGCCAAAAGCTCCGGTAGGTGTCATGGTATGCGCCGCATCTCCAATGAGGACCAGTCCGCCCAGCGTCCACGTGTCACTGCGGCTGCTGAAAATATCCAACGGCACGAAGTCCTTCCATGAACGAATGTGATCATGCACACTATGCTCCAGATCTGGGAAAGCCTCCGTCATCAGCTGGATGAACGGTTCAAAAGATTGCTTAAACAGGCTCGAAAAGCTGCCTTCCTCCACATTCCAGCCAATTTGGATGTAGCCCTCAGCCTGTGAAAATAAAGACAGCTGCCGTCCATTGACCAGCGCAAGACGTGTGACAGGCTCCCATCCGACAGGTGCTGTGATTTTCGCCCATAGCAGATCATAGCCGTGTCGAATGTTCGTTGCAGGCATCTGTGCCAGCTTGCGCACCGTTGAATAGCGACCGTCTGCCCCGACAATCACAGAGCTATGAATTGTAATCTCACAGCCGCTCTGGTCACGGGCGGTCAGACCCGTGTAGCCCTGCTCGCTGTCACCTTGCAATGCAGTCACAGTCGTGCCAGCCAGGTAACGGAAGGATTCATACGTTGAAGCCTGTTTCAGCAGAGCCTCCAAAAAGCGAGGCTGTGGAATGTGAATCCCCACATTCCCGTCTGCTGAGCCCGGCTTGACCGTTTTCATCTGCTGCTGATGCTCCCAATATTCGATTCTCGTTGAGGCAAGAATGTAATCCTCATGAATTTGTTCAAGCAGCCTGTGCTTTTGAATCACCTGCTGACCTTCATCATTTAAAATTTCACCGCGGAAGGCCTTTCCCGCCACGCTCTGCCGCTCAACCAATATTGTAGAAATACCCTGCTTCGCCAGCAAACAGGACAACAAAGTCCCTGCCGGTCCCCCGCCAACTATACACACTTCACATTTCAGCTTCATCTGACTTCCCCCTGCACCCAAACCATGACCTCAGCAATTAGTCCGTACCTGTCCATTTAATTACATCATTATAACATTAAAATAAGTTCAAATTTTAAGCATTCATATATAAATGTCCGTAGCGAATCTAACGAGTTACTTTATGTAACAAAGTATATTTATATCATTCAATTTCGTCAAGTAATAAATTTATACAAAGTAAAGTCATTTACTTTTGACAGTGTATCGTTAATAATAGGAGCATGAGGTGATCTTATGAACATTCCGCAAATGTGCCCACGGTTTGAAAAAGCTATGGAGCTACTGAGCAAACGTTGGACGGTATTAATCGTGTTTCAACTAACTAATGGTCCGCAACGATTTGTCGCTATTGAGAATTCAATCCCCAATTTAAGCGGGAAGGTTCTTTCCGATCGCTTGAAGGAGCTTGAGGAAGAAGGAATCATACAACGTATGGTTTACCCTGAGAAGCCGGTTCGGATCGAATACTCCCTTACGGATAAAGGACGCGATTTAGCTCCATTGTTTGACCATATCGGTACTTGGGCTACCCGCTGGATTGAAGTTGTGCCAGCAATTGAACAGCAATGATCCGCCTAACATGCTAAAGAACGCCTTTGCCGGGTACAATTCGTACTCATCACGCAAGGCGTTCTATTTCTTTATAAGACATTTCACTTATGTATCTTTTTCATGATTTACAAGGTTACCATTGCAGTTCCCATCAACGCTTCCATCGCCGCCGCGTTGCATTTCCTCACGGATGGCTTGCACCCGTTTTTTCCCCCAGTCGTACATCATCTCTACAATCGGTAAAATCGTCATTCCCAGATCGGTCATCGAATACTCCACCTTTGGGGGCACCTCTGGATATACTTCCCGATGTACAATACCGTCCTCCATCAACTCGCGCAGCTGGTTGGTCAGCACTTTATGTGACAGCTTCGGAAACAGCCTTTGCAGATCGCTAAAGCGATGCGGCCCTTCCACACCCAAATGCCACAAAATAACAACCTTCCACTTTCCGCTTAACACCGACAGGGTCAATTCCTTTTCACAGTTATAGTCTCCGTTGACGATCTTCTCCCGTATTTCTTCTCTTAGCGTATCAGACATATATCGTTAACTCCTTTTAATTCATCATGTTCTTACAGCCTAAGCCTAACAGTAACCTACAGGTAACCTCCGTACTTGAAAGTGCATTCTTCACAGCTAGACGAAGCCATCCTACAATAATAGATATCGTTTCATATTCAAGGAGGAATAAAGTATGAGTAAAAAAGCCCTTTTTATTATACCCCCAGAGCGCTTTAATGAGGATGAATTGTTTAAACCCAAGGAAGCGCTAGAGCAAGCAGGCGTTACAGTGACACTGGCTAGTACAAGAACAGGTGAAATTATCGGTGACTACAACGGTAAAGCGACCGCTGAGCTTATATTCACAGACGCAGTCCCTACGGACTATGATGTGGTATCTGTAATCGGTGGATCAGGAACAAATGATCATCTGTGGAACAATGCAGACCTCCAAGCTCTGCTGAAACAAACCCATGAGCAAAACATTCTATTGTCCGGTATCTGCGCAGGCTCTGTAGCCGTGGCTCAAACCGGACTGCTCTCCGGCAGAACGGCTGCATGCTATCCGGTGGACGTACAGAAGGATCAACTCCAATCGCATCAAGCCGAATATGTGGCTCAGCATGTCGTTGCGCATAGCGACATTATTACAGCCGATGGCCCAGATGGCGCTCAGGAGTTTGGCGAAGCCCTCGTTAAAGCCCTGCGATAAACTAGCTTAGAAATCACGAGAGCAGGTCATACAATCAGGCATTTTCAGGTCCATTTTTCATTGGGCTTGGAGATGCCTTTTTTCTAATACTATACCGCCTCATGGCTCCTGGAATGCCCTTGATTTCCAATTGTCCATTATAAGCCAGGTATCGGAGTCGATATTCAAAAAACTCATCCCCTATTTGTTGATCCAAATATCCTATGACCTCTCCAATCACTCGTGCAGATTTCATAAAATCTGGTTGAGGTTGCTGCTGATGCAGCTTGTTCACCTTTTTTAATATATAGACGTCATAGTAGTCTTCGGCTACGTTAACGATCTCTCTATCCTTCCATATCCGCAGTACTTCAGGCTGCAGCGACAGCTCATACCACTCCTCCACCAATCGTCCTCTTTCTTCTTTCGTTAATGGAATACCCTTGCCGCTTTTGTTTACAATGGATTTCAGCTGGTCTGCAGATATCTCAGCTGATCTCAAACCTGTAGTATCCCGCCGTCTAACTTCGTGGCTGTAAGCGTCCGCAGCATTTTTAATACGTATAGGGTTAGGCATATTTCTCAGCAGATACATGGCCAAACGGAGTCCCACCTGCTCTGGTGCATTGTTCCCTGTCCAGATTGTAATGTCCGCCTGTGCAGAAATAGCAGCAAACTGTTCCATTAGTAGAAAATCATCCAATTCAGCGTATTCGCCATATTCATCATAAATATGATCTCTAAACCATTCACGTCTATGGCTACGACCAATTTCCTCTTGTAACTTCCACAGTGGACCGATCGCATAATTATCCCGAAAAGAAATTATTCGATGAGTGTCTTCCCATCCAAGTTGTTTGAGCGCTATTTTCATACTCCCTGCAAAAGAATCACCTACCACGATGTGTACCTGTGTTCCTTTAGAATCAGGCTCCCAACAGGTCATCTCTAGAAGCTTCATTCCGTCTCACCTCTTCTGTAATTTGCATTATACCTATCAGCAGTAATTTATGTTACTTGTTCTCCTTTTGCACCTGTCTTTCATGCTGAAGTGACTAATTTAATTGTACGGTTCTGGATTGTCGTGCTAATTTGGAAGAATCGACGTTTAGCATAGGAGGCTTATGCCGTGATTATGAAAGGCAAAATCCATTTACATCAGGTAACGTCCGAATCGTTACGACTGGGCGCCTTACTTTCATTAGTAGGGGGCTTTCTGGACACATATACCTTTGTCGGAAGAGATGGCGTATTCGCCAACGCACAGACAGGCAATATCGTACTGCTGGCTGTCAAAATCATTCAGGGAAGCTGGGTTCAGGCGCTAGTTCATATCCCGCCCTTGATCGCCTTTTCGCTGGGCGTTTTTATTGCTGAAGGGATCAAGCGAAAATCGACCCACCGTCTAACACCGGACTGGGCCCGCACTATTCTTTTACTGGAAATTGCAATTTTTTTCATCGTGGGACTGATTCCGCAAGGAGTTCCCAATACGGTAGTAGTGGTGATCGTCTCGTTCGTCGCTTCCGTACAAATGACTTCCTTCCGCAAGCTCATTGATGTGCCGTACACCTCGACGGTCAGCACCGGAAACCTCCGATCCGCTACAGAGGCTGTGTATATCGCCATAACGACCAAGGACACGAACGCTGCCATTCGAGCGATGCGTTATGGTGTCATCCTGGCAGCCTTTTTGGTCGGTGCTTTGCTGGGGGGATTTCTGACTTTGACGATTGGGGATAAAGCCATTTGGGGCGCTGTTGTTGCACTCATTTTTTCTTTTATTTTATTTACGGAAAAAGAGAAGTGGAAGCTGCCCCTGCGTCACTAAGCCTGTGTATTACCCCTGAACAAACTGGCGCTGGGCCATTTCAAAGAAATTCAAAAGATCCTCGCGGGATGGGAATGCGGCCTGAGCTGATTGGTTGCTGCCGCCCCCCTTCCCTTGAAATGAGCCCAGATTCTCCTTAAAAAATGTCCCGCAGGCGACAGCCTGTGTGCCGTTATGGGTCAGAATGATTTTGTTGTCTGCTGTTGTGGCGAATAAAACAAGCAAATCATGTTCAGCTGTCAGCCTGGCAGCCATTTGCTGTATTTCCTGAAACGATTTTTGTTCAAACATATGAGCAAGAACGTGCCCTGAACCGTAGCGAGCAATTCTTTCGACTGATACGAAGCATTTTCCTTCTGCAGAAGCTCCATTTGCGCCTTGAGCTGCTTGTGCTCCTGCTCCCATTTTTCAAATCGGGTCAAAATGTCCTTTCGCCCGGTATTGAACCTCGCAGATAATACGTCCAGAATCCGTACACTCTCGTTAAAATCCTGAAGTGCACGAGCGCCGCATTTGAAATGGATTCTCGCCATGCCCTTCTGCTTCTCCCATTTCAGACATTTGATGATTCCAATCTCCCCCGTCTGAGCCACATGTGTACCACCGCAGGCATTATATTCAATGCCTTCAATCTCAACAATCCGAATATTTTCCGTCACTTTGGGCGTTTTCACGAGCGGGATATCCTTCAATTGCTCATCGGTTACAAAATAGCTTTTTATGCTGCGGTTACTGTAGATTTGCCGATTCACTTCCTGTTCGATTGCCGATAGCTGCGCCGATGTTACATTCGAACAATTGACGTCAAGGAGGAGCGTCAGCACCTATACATGAACCAATAAAAGGATAGCTTTTCCCAGTTCATACTTAAAATAAAAAGCACCTTTGAAATCACTATAAAAGTGGTTTTGAAGGTGCTTTTACTCATTCCTCAGGTTTACTTATATGCTCGACCTAATTGATAGGCGTGCTCCAGCAAGCCTTCAATGTATTCTTTCGATTCGGACAAAGTATCATAGAAGAACTCAACCTTGGACTCTCTTACTCTTGCGTAACCGGCAATGGCTTTATTCAAATATTGAGTTACCAGATCGTGGTATCCATACTTGATCAGATGTTCTTTTGTTCCTCCCGCCAGGCACATCCACAAAACCTGTTTTGTCGTAAACTCCTGAAGTAAGCCTATGTTCCATACTTTATCCAGGTATCCCTTTAGCATGGAAGGGACACTGTACCACCATAGAGGAAACACAAAGACCAGAGCATCCGCAGCAGCAATTCTGTCCATCTCTCTCCGTGTTTCAGGAGCATATTGTTTATGAGGAGTATTCCAATCCAGCTCGTCTGCCGCGCTATAAACCGGATTAAACCCATCCCGATCCAAGTCCAGAATATCTACCTCGTGCTTATTCTCTTTCAATCCCTCTACAAAACGCTTCATGACCGCAAGGGTAAGTGAGTCTTCTCTAGGATGCGTAACGACCAATAGAACTTTCATGTTATCCGTAACCTTCTTTCTCCTCGTGATTGGTGTACCCTGTCTACAGATGCTATTATGGTTGATATATATGAAAGTGTGAAGTACGCACTTCAATGTACCGTAGGTACTTTAAGGTTCCTTAGTGCCTTTTGTACTACAGATCGGAGAGGGGGAAAGTCTATGGAAGACAAAGCCAAAACCTATATGCTCGGGATCGAGGCAACTTTGGAGGTCATCAGTGGAAAGTGGAAAAGCATCATCCTACACCATTTAACCAGCGGCAGAAAACGTACATACGAACTTCGTCAACTCATTCCGAAAATCACCCAAAAAGTGCTCACCCAACAGCTTAGAGAGCTTGAAAAGGATGGAATCATCCACCGCATCATTTATAACCAGGTTCCCCCCAAAGTGGAATATGAGCTTAGTGAATATGGATGGGATTTTAAAGATCTGCTTGATCGTTTTTGCTTATGGGGAGAAGATCATTTGGATAGGATCTATGGAGATAAAACAAAGGTGCTGGAAGAGTATTCTGTGAAGGAAAAAAACGCCAAACAAGCACCACCTCTTTAAGGAGGCGTGCTTGTTTGAAATGCTGTACTACATGCTCGTTGCTTATACCTTTATAACGCCTGACTACCGTTAAATACTTCTTTCAGTATAACTTTTATCCGTTCACTAATTGCAGAATCCAGTCTTTTATATCTACGATTCGTAATGATTTGGGACGTGTGTCTGTTCCAGAAATAATTAATGGGACAAGGGAATCCTTTTCATGCAGCGAACCATGAGCCCCTCCTCCGATGTGGGTAGGAGAACTCTCACCAACGAGTTCATATCCGGGCTTGACCGTCACGACAACGTATTTTCCTTCATGAGAATTCATGGCCCCGTACAGCCTCGCCAAAACGTCAGGATATATTCCATACTTGATCCGGTTGTTATTTATCTTCATATCGACAAGGCTTGCTTCCCCCGATAATGTCCATGATTGTCCATATTCATCGGTGAAGTTTCCACCGGGTCGATAAGAAAAGATGGCTCCCTCTTTCCCCTTGGTAATACATATATTATTGTTATCGTCTTTCATTGCGATGATATCAAGCTTTTCCTCTTTTTGTAAATTCTTTACTACGTCGGATAACTCAACGTCCTCATGAATCGCATAGACATAGGCCATTCGTTCATTCGTGGAAAGGACAATTTGGTCTTCTTTTCTTACAGATTGGTTTAACTGTACTATGCGGTAATGGTTCAACAGCGGCTTTAGTTCTACTGTTGCTGCCTGTCGGTCATCATAAACTGCACTTTGCCCACTGTCTCCCAAAACGACCCATACAGCATTTTTTACAGCCTGCTCCCACGAACCATATGCGTTAAGCACACTTTGCAGTGCTTGATCCGCTTTTTCGATTCCCTCCAGCTGATTGGGACCTTTTTTATGCACCAAGCTATCATTCTCTGGAAAGTACGCGATGGTTACGCTAGGAAGTTTTTTTTGATTGATTAAAAAAGCGGTATCTTTTGCAGAAAACTCATCATTCATCCCGAACTTTTTCCACGGGGGCGTATTCCAGCTATTCTTCGGGTCCAGTTGTGCCAAAGTTGCATAGGAAAACCATTGAGGTCCTGTGATTCTCAATTGTTCTGGTACACGGTTGCTGTTCGCTATAAAGCGAGGCACTTTTAAGTCATGTTTCGTTCTTCCTCTAAAAACAATAGCGTTGATGGATGCGGATTCTTTTCCTTTGTCGGCCAGCTCTTCATGAATGGTTTTTGTTTTTTTGTTCAGATGAACTTGATTCAACTGATAGATAGCATCCAAAAATACTTGCATTTGATCTATCTTAAAGGCTTCTTTGAGGCCATTTCCATAGAAAATCATACGTTTCCTTTGGTCGCTGTACCACACAAGTCCGGGCACATGATGTTGATCTGCATAGGTCCCCGTTAATAAAGTACTGTCAATGGTTACGGACATCGTGGGAAATGAACTCACAACCTGCGGGAAGTATTGTCCTTTTTTCATGAGATATTGCATTGCGGGTGCACGGCCTTCTTGAATTGCATCTTGCAAAGGCTTGGTCATTAAAGAATCAATCATGATAACTATGACAGGTTTGGCCTTATTATCCACCGGGATATTGGATTTGACACTTTGTTGATTGAGCTGATAACTGGAGTCCGCCCTGCAACCGACAATCAGTAAGCCTAAACTTAGCACTAGTACAATGGTCATTTTATTCTTTATTCCCATGTGTGCGCCTCCTTCTTTGAAAAACACAGTTCCCTTTGATTTATTTATTTTTTCTTACATTAAAAAAATTATTCCTATTGAATCATTGGGCAAAAAAAAGTGATCCCATAAAAATGAAATTATTAATTTCATGAATTTTTTTGATCTAATAGGCCAAAATTATCTATGTGACTCGACTAAATATAGAAAGATGGTGAATTCTCATTAACATTCCGTTCTCACCCAGACTTTATCATTGGTTTGTTCGTCCGAAATGGTTTACTAAAAAATATATCCATGATCATGTACATTCCCATTTTACTTTTGATGGCCAAACTGTACTGGATTTTGGCTGCGGTACTGGCGCAAATTGCTCGATGTTTCACCCGTTGTACTATGTTGGGATTGATCCTGATGCCAAACGAATTGATTATGCAAAGCGATTATATAACCACCATGCATTTCAGGTATTGAATAATAAGAGATTTCCATTTGATAATGAGTCGTTCGATTACATACTTATTATCGCTGTATTACACCATATTTCTTCAGAGGGAATATCAAGTTACATGAAAGAATTTCAAAAAATTTTAAAGCCTAACGGAACCGTTATCGTTATGGAGCCCTGTCTATGCAAGAAAAAGCCGATATGTAACTGGTTTATGAAATGGTACGACAATGGGGAGTATATTCGTAATGAAGAAGAATATATTCGATTGTTTAGAGATCACGATTATGATTGCAGGGTCATAAAACGATTCCGAAAATGTTTTTTATACCATGAATTATTGTTCTCAGTAAAACCAAAATCATCAAAGGGAGGGGAGCATAACGATGACTACTACAAACATTAATGGATACTCCATGCACTATAGTGATTCCGGAAAAGGAATCGCTATCCTCTTCATTCATCCTCCGGTACTCACAAGCTTAAATTTTACATACCAAATCCAAGGGCTATCGCCTCATTTTCGAACGATTGCTTTTGACATCAGAGGACACGGCAAGAGTCAGCCTTCCAAACAAACGGTTACTTACCCTCTGATCGCCCAGGATATCAAACAGTTGATGGACCAGATGAGCATTGATAAAGTCTTTTTGTGTGGATATTCTACCGGAGGCTCGATAGTGCTTGAATTTCTCTTGGCCTATCCGGATCGGGCATGGGGAGGCATCGTGATCAGTGGAATGTCGGAAGTAAACGAATGGCGACTAAGAAACAAAATTTCTTTGGGTATGGCTCTTTCCAAAATCGGCGCAGTCGGTACGATTGCGCTTTCTAATGCTTGGTCGCAAACGAAACAGTTTGCTTTGTTCCGTGAATTATTCAACGATGCGAAGCAGGGAAATTCCCGCAATGTCGAACAATATTACCGATACAGCTTGAAGTACAATTGCACCTCACGTCTCGGGGAAATCCATCTTCCTGTCCTGCTCGTTTATGGTGAGGATGATAAGCTCTTTCATCCTTATGCTAAAATATTACATCAGCAATTGCCGAAAAATGAGCTTGTTTTCATTAAAAAAGTCGATCACCGCCTTCCTACGAAGGCCGCCGGAGTTTTGAACGACCAGATCAAGCAATTCATAGACCGCTTCAGCCTTTAAGACGCAATCTACAGAAAAATTCCATATACACATCTGCATCCCACTCTCAATGCCATATCTTTGTCTGTATATGACCTCGCAAAAAATGGCCAGCTCATCAAAGGAAAAATAATATTTGATACAGTGTAAATATACAAATTATGCTAACCTCATATATAGTTCAGAGGATAAATATTTAATATTCTGCTTCTAAATCTGAAGGGGTGTAAAAATGAAATGCTAAAGCGTATTAAAAATCTTTTTGTTATCCCTAACTACCCGCTATTTATGGTCTGTATGTTACTACAGGGTATAGCCATATCAATCAGCGCACCTTTTTTGGCTGTATATTTTACAACTACACTTGGCGTATCGGTTGGAACTTTTGGCGTTTTTACGGCTGTGACCTTGATTTGCGGTATATGGATAAGCTCTCTGATTGCCAAGCGTTCTGATACTGGATTGGATCGCAAACAAATCCTGGTTATTTGTACGTTATTTAATGGGATAGCCTTTGCAGGATATCTTGTCATTCAAAATTTTTATGTACTTTTTGTATATATGACTGTTTTCACAGCCATGGGTGCACCTGGAATGCCGCAGTTATTTGCCAGTGCACGTGAAGCGGTAGATCGCAGTAAATCAGCTGATCATGCCTTTGCCAATTCGACACTTCGCTCTATGTTTTCTCTTGGCTTTATCACGGGGCCGCTTTTTGGGTCTTTCCTGATTGCACATACCGGTTTTAAAGGTATTTTTGTAGGGACAACTCTTATTTTTATACTTATCGCTATGCTTCTATTTTGTTTTATTAAGCAATCCCCTGCTCGGCTCAAAAGTAAGGAGCAGCTCTCAATACATCACATTACATTACATAAAAACATTGAAATTCTGATCCCCTTCTCAGTCCTCACCTTGCTCTATGTGTCTCACTGGATGAATAATTTGAATATCTCCTTGTTTATCATTCACAATTTAAAGGGGGACACGAGTGATGTGGCTCTAATATCCAGTGTCTGCGCGCTATTAGAAATACCTTTGATGCTCATGCTGGGCGTACTTGCAGCTAAATACTCCAATCGTTTGCTTGTATCTTTAGGGGCATTAACAGGAGTTGTCTATTATGTTCTCGTCCTTATGTCTACGGAGATGTGGCAGCTATTAGTGGGGCAGCTACTTCTAGCCTTCTTTGTTGCAGTGATTTCGGCCATTGGCATCAGCTATATGCAGGATTTATTGCCCTCTCTTCCTGGTTACGCCTCGACGCTGTATTCCAATGCGACAACCATCGGCAGACTGGTGGGAAGCTTGTTGGGCGGATTAACCGCTCAATGGATGGGTTATCGAAACTCCTATTGGGTATGCCTGGCCTTGATTCTCTGTTCCCTCGGTTTGCTGGCGGTCTCTAAAAAATTAGAGTTTGGAAAATCAGCTGCTCTACAAGAAAGAAATCACAGTCTATAGGGTGCCTCCAATCCAAGAAACAGCGGTAACCTTGGACGAGTACGTAAAGTCCGGGTTACCACGCGCACTGCTTTGTTGTGCTATTAACGGCTTCAACGGTGTACTGGCTTGCTTCGTCGGCAGTAAGCTGTTTGGCCCAAGGTACACGCTCGCTCCCTCTTGCACCTGGCCCAAAGCTGTCGAACTCTCCAAATCTTGCAGTCTGCTCATTGGATTCCTTGCCCCAATTATTCCAGCCCCCCGGCTTGTTCTCTTCTGTTGAAGCTGCTGTCACATATCCGGCACGCAGGCTGTGTATGATCGAATTATCAAACACGGCAGATGCATTGCCAAATATAAAATCTACACTGCCACTGATGTAGCTCAGCATATTGCAGAGGATGTCAGATTGTTTTTCTATTTTTAGATCCGCTTGCTCTTTCATGGAACTGAAGACAAGCTGCATTGAACCCATTGCATTGGCAGCATAAGAAGCTCATACTTCACTGCAGTTACGCATTGAAGTATGAGCTTCTGGGTTTACTTCCTATCAACTTACGTATCTTTTACTGCAAGGCTTGGATATCCTGAATCAGCATTTCAACATTTTCTTTCTTCGTGGCCCAGCTGGTACAAAATCGAACAGCACTATGTGTAGCATCAACTTTTTCCCAAAAGGAAAAAGTATATTTTTCGCTTAAAGCTTTTAATGTACGATCTGGTAAAATCGGGAACTGCTGGTTGGTTGTAGAATGATATAGAAATTGAATTCCTTGTTTCGTTAATGCAGTTTGAAGCAACATGGCCATATCTATAGCGTGCTTGGAAATTTCATAGTATAAACCATCTTCGAATAAAGTTTCAAACTGAATGCCCAACATTCTTCCCTTCGCCAACAGCCCTCCTTTTTGCTTGATCATGTATCGAAAATCTTTTTTCAAAGCATCATTTATAATAACTACCGCTTCTCCCATCAACGCTCCAATTTTTGTCCCGCCGATATAAAATACATCGCACAGCTTCGCTATATCTGCTAAAGATGCATCGTTGTCCATTGCCACTAAACCATACCCTAAGCGAGCACCGTCTATAAACAAGGGTAAGCCGCATTCCCGACAGACTTGACTTAATGCTTTAAGCTCGGATTTAGTATAGATCGTTCCATTCTCGGTAGGCTGTGAAATATAAACCATACCAGGCTGTACCATATGCTCAAAAGTGGCATCATTCCGGTGAGCGTCATACAGCTTCTTTACCTGTTCGGCCCGGATTTTCCCATCATCGCTTGGCAGAGTAAGTACTTTATGTCCAGTAGCCTCAATCGCTCCTGTCTCATGTACGGCAATATGTCCAGAAATTGCGGCAATGGCGCCTTGATACGGACGCAAAATAGAAGAGATCACCGTTGTATTGGTCTGTGTACCTCCAACTAAAAAGTGTACGTCCGCATTTTCGGAATCACATGCCGCTTTAATATAAGCCCTAGCTTTTTCACAGTGCTTATCCACACCATAGCCGCCAGTTTGTTCGTCATTCGTCTCCAATAGTCGCTGTAAAATACGCTCATGGGCACCTTCGGTATAGTCACACTCAAATCGAATCATTTTGTAATCTCTCCAATTTCTCTAGTTTATTCTGAATGAACACCATAGAAGCATGTAATTCTTTAATCTCTTCCTCTGATAAACCTTGAACTAATTTTATGACTTGTTCGTCAGATCTTTCATCCAGTTGGTGATAGAACGCTTTCCCTTTAGGCGTCAAACGAATCAGATTTGTTCTATTATCTACCGTAGAATTTTCCTTAACAAGAAAGCCCTCTTTGCAAAGTTTAGCTATGATTCTACTCATATAACTGCGGTCAATTTTAAGAGAGTCGACCAATGTATTGGCTATACATGGCTCGATCATACCGATCTCTATAATGACGCGTGCCTCGGTAAAGGAATATCCGCTATCCAGCACATGTCTGTCTAATACACCCAGCATATTGGTATAAAAACGATTGAAACGTCTCATATCTGCTATGATCCCAGCATCTATATTGATGTATAACTCCCCCTATTTAGTGGACTTATGCAACAATTATATTAAGGATTTTTGTGGACTATGTCAACGAAAACGCCAATATCATTCAAGTTTTGTATCATATAAAAAGCACGCAGCAGAAAATCCTGTGCGTGCTTGATCGTTCTCTATTTTTCCTCCAACTCATCCGGTACATCGTATTTATTGATATGTGAGGTCATCGCAGCAACGGCTTCGCTGGCATCCGTCGTGGCTGGTACTTCCCTGACCACATCATCAGTCTGGTCACGAAAATTCAAACGGTCGGCCTCGACCACTTTCTGTTGATTTGGTTTCATTCTTCATATCGCTCCTTTCTTATTCCAGTGTCTGATCCCGTTCGGTTAACGTGTACAAGGGGACTTCCCGTTCCTCTTCCGGCTTGTTGAGCGCATAAATACGTGCCGTTTCACTCTGCTCATTCACATGCTGAATATAAATCGGCAACCCATCACACAGCACATTCGCCATTATGGGAGAGGACGCTATTTCTTGTGCTCTTTGGACATTCATTTGAAAGGCCTCCCTAGCTGATTAGGTTCGTCTTTACTATGCACAAGATAAATATCTGTTATACAAACTTCTTACCGACATGGCCCTATAGAATATAATCTCAAATTAATTTGGAGCACTTAAATACGTTTACAGAAAGGATATCATTTGAAAAAATAAATATTATTGTTATTATAGATAGAGAGATTCAGTGAAAACTGCGATCTTCGAAGAAACGAAAAGGAGTGATGATGAATGTTAAACATTTTAATGGTTAATTTTCCAGCAGAAGGGCATGTGAACCCTACGATCGGGATTACGCAAGCCTTTGCAGCACGAGGGGACCAAGTACATTACATTACAACTGAGAAATACAAGGACAGATTAGAAGCAGTTGGAGCAACGGTTCACCTGCATCCCGATTTGGTCAGAAATGCTTCTATTAACGGATCTTCTCCATCCGGATTGAACGAATTTTTGAACATTCAAATTCAGACTTCGCTAGACATATTGGAAGTTACCCAGAAGTTGTCGGAAAGCATTGATTTTGACTTTGTATTCTATGACAGATTCGGAGCAGGCGAATTAGTTAGAGATTATTTGAATATCCCCGGCATTGCTTCATCTCCATCCTTTCTTGTTTCAAACAATCAGATGATTGTTAACCCCCTTCGTCCTGATGCTGAAGTACCGTTCCAGATTGATGAACAGGCCACCACCTCCCTGCAGCACATGAAGGAAAGATTCAGTGTTGCTCCCAAGCATATGTTTCAATTTATGAATAATTCAGGGGCACTGAATGTTGTATATACCAGCAGATATTTCCAGCCGAACGGCGAACTGTTTAGTGACGAGAATCTTTTTATTGGCCCCAGCTTCCCAGAGCGCAAAGGGGAAAATTCATTCCCCCTGGATGCATTACAAGATAAAAAAGTTCTGTATATTTCGATGGGAACGATTTTCGATCATATTGAAGACTTTTTTAACACCTGTATTGAAGCTTTTTCCGATTTTGAAGGCATCGTCGTGATTGCAGCAGGCGAGAAAGCTGACTTTACGAAAATCAATCCGGCCCCTGAGCACTTTATCATCTCGCCCTATGTTCCTCAATTAGAGGTATTACGTCATTCAGATGTGTTTATTACTCATGGTGGAATGAACAGCGTGAATGAAGGAATTCACTTTAATGTACCTTTGGTCGTCCTGCCTCAGGATAAGGATCAGCCGATGGTTGCGCAGCGGTTAACGGAACTTCAAGCTGGCTATCGAATAACCAAGGACCATATCAGTGTACAATCATTAAGAGATGGCGTACGTGAAGTGGTGTCGAACGCAGCGTATAAAGAGGGGGTGCAAAAAATAAAAGAAAGCTTCCAGCAAGCCGGAGGTACAGAGGAAGCTCTCGCAAAAATTGATGCTTATCTTCAAAAGGAGCTCGCGTAAATCACGAGCTTTTTTATCCTCTATGGTGCTATTCGAGTTCAACCCTGCCAAGTGATTTTTGGGCCGGTCCTTCGATGACCTCGCCTTGATACGAATAGCGAGAGCCATGGCATGGGCAATCCCATGTTCTTTCCGCCTCGTTCCACTCGACTTCGCAGCCCATATGAGTACAAGTTGTGTCCACTAAGTGCAATGCTCCTTGTAGGTCTCGGTAAGCGCCCGCCCTTTTGCCGTTCACCCGGACGACCGCTCCTTCGTCATGCTGCAGTTCTTCGGCTTTTTTGTGGCTCATTTCTAACTTCCCCGCAATCAGGTGTTTAGCCACATTTGCATTTTGAGCCACGAATGTTTTAACGTCGGGGTCCACATGAAATCTTGAAGGGGAGAAAAGATCCTGGTACGGGCTTTCCTTACCGATAATCAGATTCGTATTTAACAAAGCCGCCGCCACACTTGTGCTCATCCCCCATTTTCTATAACCCGTAGCTACAAAGATGTTAGAGATGTCGGATAGTTCCTGCCCGATATAGGGGAGCTTGTCTAGCGTATACAAGTCTTGGGCCGACCAGCGATAAGCGATTTCCTTTAATCCAAATGTTTGCTCTGCAAACTTTTCTAATGCTTCATAGTACTGGAAGGTACAAATTCCTTGGCCCGTTTTGTGGCCTTCCCCACCGACGATCACCATTGGTTCTCCATTTACCAGTACCGAGCGAAGCGAACGTTTTGGGGCTTCAGCACTTATGTACATTCCCCCCGGATAGATTCTGTCGGTCTTGACCGCTAGTACATAAGAACGCTCGGCATGCAATCGCGCAAAATAAAGACTACTTGGATCATTGAATGGAAAATGCGAGGAGGATACCACATGTTTGCAAGTAATTTTATTTCCGTCGTTTGTTCTAATGATGGCAGGGCTTCCCTTTTCCACACCTACAACGGTGGTTTGCTCGTAAATTTTCCCGCCCTGACGGATGACTTGATTCGCCAAATGCTTTAAGAAAGGAACCGGATTGAACTGGGCCTGGTTTTTCATCATGATAGCTGCTTTCGTTGAAAACGGCAGAGGTGTATGCTCGACATAACTCCCCGGGATGCCCAATTCTTCGTAGGCCTTATATTCAGCGGCGATTTTGTCCACATACGTATCTGCACACGTATAAACGTAGGCATCTTCTTCTGTAAATTGACAATCAATATTGTACTTCTCTACCGTTTGTTTAATGAATTGAAGAGCATCGCGGTTAGCTTCATAATAGAGCCGTGCTTTCTCCTTACCAAAATGTGAAAGAAACTCACTATAGATCAAGTCGTGCTGCGCGGTAATTTTGGCGGTAGTGTGGCCTGTTGTCCCATGAAGCATCCGTCCTGCGTCGACGACCGCAACTTTTAATCCTTTTTTAGACAGTAAATAAGCAGTGGTTATACCGGTGATTCCCGCACCTACAATGGCAACATCCACCTGAATATCCCCATTAAGCTTGGGAAAGCCGGGGATGTCAGTTGAAGCTAACCAATACGATTCCGGAAATTGTGGAAATATTGTATAAGATTCGTTTTTCATCATTTTACAACTCCCTTAAAATTTCACTTTATGTATATTGTTATCATTATGTACTTTTATATTCACTATGCGACTCTCTTAGTCAGGACAACAGTGAATAACGTGATGCTTCTGAATTTTCTATACATTTTGAAGATTACGATGTGGAGGCACATTCAAATTTATGTATTCCCAATTATTTCAATAAAAACCAATAAAATCAAGTATTTTTGAACTTTTAGGCTATTTTCTAGTACCCTGGCCGCTTCTGATTTAATCTTTAAACTCTCCCCAGTTTTTCAAGGAATTACGATTGCTTCATTTCTACATCACAAGGACGCTCCTTTTGCTATTTACGTTGGTCTCACGAATTCAATCTTTGGCATAATCATTATTTTAATAATACAAAAAGAAAAAAATTACATTAGGGACTGTTTCTATGCTGCCAAACTTCCTTGGAGATAAAAAAAGCTGGGCAATCGTCTCAAGAAGTATTGCAGATATTATGATTACAAAAATACCTGTACTTTGTACTTCTGATCTTGATAGCCCACCTCCTCAAAGAACTGCCTATATACTTTTTCACAAGTATCCAAAAGCAGGGATAAACGAAGAAATGCAAATTAATTGTACTCCTCCTAAGAATAATTATGTGGTATTTTATTGAAACAATTGGGGGTACAGGGAAGGTACTCCTCCGGCAAGGCCTTGTTGTAAATTCCGGCTTGTATCATCAGCAATAATCTCGTAGAGATCAGATTCGATTCCATCAATCGCGATTTTGGCGATTCCCTCTGGACTAGTCTTAGGTGCTTCGATACTAGCTGTCATATCCGTGTCCATGAACGCTACGTGCAATCCGGCAACCTTAATGTTTTTAGGGGCTAACTCCAAGCGTAATGCATTTGTTGCTCCCCATTGAGCAGATTTTGCAGCTGAATATGCCCCTGAGTGACCGATATTGACCCAAGATAATGCAGATAGGATATTCAGGATCGAACCTCCACCATTTTTTTCAATAACAGGTGCAAAAGCTCGAACCATTGAAATTGTACCGAAAACATGGGTGTTGAATTCCAAATGAATATCGTCCAACTCACCTGTGAAGAGGGAAGCGCCCGTTGCGGAACCAGCATTGTTGATCAGAAGGGTTGCATCCCCAGCAGTCTCAGCCGCAGCCATGACGGATTTCGGATCAGTAATATCGAGCTGTAGCGGAATAGCACCCGGCAGATCGACTGATGCTGGGTTTCTCGCTCCAGCGTATACTTTGGCTCCTCTTGCTAAAAGCTCAAGAGCCAATTGTTTTCCTAGACCTCGATTTGAACCGCTGACAATAGCAACTTGTTTTGAAATATCCATTTTTTTATTTCTCCCTTGTTTTTAGAATTATCGTTCTTAAATTGGTATACATGCTTCTATTTCATACATCAATAGCGTGCTTTATCATAAAAGCGAATTACTGACCAAACAACATACCGTTACCCTGTTTCACAAGAATGCTTTCGTTCGGGCCCGGATTATTACGATACATTTTCGCTGACTCCACCAGAACTTCATCCGTATCTGTACCAAGTACATTCATCGTTTCTTCAATGAATGCTGCAAGTGGCATCGCATTCGGATCGTAATTGATCATTTGCGTTTGAACCAATGGCGGCGCAATTCCCAGTACTTTCACCGATGTATCTTTCAGAATGTAGCGCTGGGTCAGTGTATAGGAGTGAAGCGCTGCTTTCGTCGCAGAATATATAGCCCCCTGTACCACTGGCACGAATCCGAGTATCGAAGTCGTATTGATGATATAAGCTTCTTCTTTCGACTTTAAATGGCCCTGCAGCGCAGACGCCATACGGATCGGACCAAGCAGGTTTGTGGTGACTGTCTGAACCAAAAGATCTTCGTCAACCAACCCCGACGGATCTTCAGGTGTATAAATACCGGCGTTGTTAAACAATACATTAAGATCCGGGTATTCTTTAATTAACTGCTGGGCAACTGAATTTACGCTTGCAGGGTCCTGTATATTCAGCTCCACTGCAGACATGCCAGGAAACGCTTGAATGGTCTCCTCCAGACGCTCTTTACTCCGTCCTGAGATGATAACCTTGTTTCCAAGTTTGTGTAATGCCTCTGCTAACCCTCGTCCAATTCCTGAACCGCCGCCTGTAATAAAAATCGTGTTTCCTGCCAATTTCATTTTTAAATCCTCCTTTGTTATAACTTATCTTCGGAGATTAACTTAAGCAAAGGGACATGCACACAATATGAGAACGATCATTCTAGTAAATGCAAAAAAATTATCAGCCTTGCAAAAGTTTCATTGATGTATTCACTATACGAGATAGTTTTTCTTTATCTACCGAGGTTCTTGCCAGGACCCTTATACCAACCGAAATAGCATGCAGAGATTCTGCTAACCCTTTGGCATCCAAATCAGTGGAAAATTCTCCATCCCGCTGCCCCCAAAGAATAATCTGCTCAAACAGTTGCTCTGTTGTTGCGAATGATTCAATAGATTTGCTATCCACATCGGCATCACGTGCGGCCAGTTCCGCCGCCGAATTCACCATTAGGCAGCCGGAAGGCAAGCCCTCTTCATCGAAAACCATGAAACGAAAAATAATCTGAATAGCTTCCGTTGCAGTCTTAGAACGTTTAACTTCCCCTGTAAAGGCGGCTTCAGCTTTGTTGATATAACGATCCATAGCCTGCAGAAAGAGCGAATGTTTATCGCCGAATGTGTCATACAAACTTCTACGATGGATTCCCATATGCTCAACCAGCTCACTCATCGATGTCTTCTCGTAACCTTGTTCCCAGAATATCTTCATTGCTTTATCCAATACTTCGTTCACTTCAAACTCTTTGCTTCTAGCCATAAAACTACCTCCCAAAACTAATGTAACACATTGGGAACGTTCAGTAAAGAAAAAACATCGTTTCTAAACCTGAGTTCTTAGCTTGCCATCTCCATACGAATCATGGGAGATCTCTATTAAACAAGGAGTTACTTCCATGGACGATATCGTTATTTTGATAAAAAGTTTTTCTGCATTCGTTATCCTCATGCTAATTGCAAGAATATTGGAAAAGCAAACCCTTTCAAATATGAACTTTCACGAATTCGTGGGGGCTGTCATATTGGGAGCTATGGCAGCCAACTTTGCATTTAACGAAAAGATACAAGTCGTCCACCTATTAATAGCCCTGTCCGTTTTTACAATTACTTCTTTTGTTTTATCCAAGCTGTTTTTGAAATTCAGAAACTTTAAGATGAGGACAGAAGGAACACCCGCCGTTCTCATAGACTTTAAACCAACAGCTTCGCCAGAAAGAGATTTTTTAATATAGGGGGCTAGCCAACAACAAGAATAATAATGAAAGCTAACATCCAGCTAAGTCTCCGTAGAATAATAACAAAATTAGATAGATTCCATATCCTTTTACTGTATACATAATATGAACTGCAATCTTTTCATTGAGTTATTCAGCTTGCCATATATCTTTCAATTTCCAATATGTCAGCCCATTTACTAGTGCCTCTCCACCCTCCGTTATGATTTCTATGCCTAGCAATTTCTCACTCGGATAGATGCGACTTGTCATCGTAGCTTGCCCTTCATTCGCAAACATTTCAATGGATGAGCGATCCAGATATACATGCAATGTCAGCTGCCCCTCAGCATTTAAGGCTGTTTGACGTACTCCATCTGTCTTCTTGCCTGATTTAGAACAATTAAGCATAAGTTTCTGTTCCGGAATAGAATATGTGATAACCGTTTCTTCTCGACCTGTTCCACGAAACCTCAAGCCTACCAGGTCTGCACTTGACTTCGTGAGGTCGAACACTATCTTAACTTCAAGCAGGTCTGCTTCAACTCCCTTGAAGTAACTTCCAGAAATAGTGCCATATTGATACAAAACATGTTTACTTTGACGAAGTAACTTCATTTCTTCAACTGGAGTCATCAGTACTTTATTATTGTCACCCAACGTAATTAAACGTGGGATCGTCATTGCTCCACACCAGCCGTCTGCTTTCGTCGGCATATCCGATTCCCACATATCCATCCAACCAAGCGCAATGCGGCGACCTTGATCATCTAGAAAAGTTTGAACCGCATAGAAGTCATGACCAGTATCCAACTCAATGAACTCTCCATGCTTATATTCATTACTATTATAATTATATTCGCCAACATAATATCCCGTCTGGAACAAGTTATTGTACTTATCTCCTTGTGCATCAATACCTTGCGGGGAGAACATAAATATATGCTTACCGTTCAGTTCAAAGAAATCAGGGCACTCCCACATGAAACCCATATTCTTATCTCCCTGCAGAAGCACACCATGATAGGTCCAAGTTCTAAGATCAGGAGATGTATATAGAATAGCGCGCGGCAGATCTTCTTTCGTGCTGTTACCCAGGATCATGTACCATGTATCCTCATGCTTCCATACCTTCGGATCACGGAAATGCTGGGAGCTATCTGTCGGAGGTTCAGCGATTACGGGATTCTTCCTTAGTTTTGTAAAATGAATGCCATCTGTGCTTACTGCCACATTTTGATTTTGGAAAAAGATATTGTTTGGTTGATCAATATAGTGATGGCCAGTATAGATCAATGTCAGTTCACCGTTATTATCTACTGCGCTTCCTGAGAAGCATCCATCAAGGTCACACGCATCTCCAGGCGCTAATGCAATCGGACAATGCTCCCAATGTACAAGGTCTTTACTCTTCACGTGACCCCAATGCATTGGACCCCAGTTCTCATCATAAGGATGATGCTGATAGAAGGCGTGATATTCACCTTTAAATTGAATTAATCCATTTGGGTCGTTAATCCAGTTTGCTGGTGCCATAATATGATAACCTAATCGGTACCGCTTGTTCATTTTCGCTTCTGCCTGTTTCAATGCTTCCTCAGCTTGCTTCGTGTTGTTGTTATATGTGTTCATCTGTCTTCCTCCTATGCTGTTTCAATATGCTTGTTAGGCTTGGGACCCAGCTTTTTCGGTTCTTTCTTTAAGGTAAAGATTGATATTGTTGTAAAGACAAATACGAAAACACCCATAATCACGTACGTATTTGCAAAGCCTCTAATGTCATAAGACATACCGGCGATTGGCGAGAAGATCGAAGCTCCTACCTGACTCGTAAACTGGTATCCCACCAGATACAAGATCGAAGACAGACGTGTATCGAAATTAGCAGCCAAGTACTTAAATACGGAGATCAGCATGATTGGCAGTTCCAATGCGTGAATCAATTTCATAGCTGAGATTCCATAAGGTCCAATAACTAAGCCTGAACCCATGATCCGGAACGCCATCAAGAATCCTGCCAATATCAAACCCTTTTTTGCTCCAATTTTGTTGACAATGAAAGGCGCTAAGAACATCATGCCTGCTTCCAAGAATACTTGTAGGGAATTTAAGTAACCGTAAATTTGATTGCCTAAAGCAACTGTTGAGAACGTCGATGAAAAGTAATTCGGGAACTGCTGGTCATACACATTGTAAATACAGGTAACACCAAGAACATATAAAATGAAGAACCACAAATGCTTATTTGCAAACAAATATCCGATTTGCTTAAAGTTAACAGATTCTGCTCGCTCCATCTCGGAATCTGTCATTTCAACTTTAATTGTCATCATAATGATAAACAGAATAACAGCAGATACTGATGCAATCCAGAAGTTAATGTTAGGGTTGATATTGAAGAGCTGACCAGCGAAAAATGTTGCTGTTGCCCAACCTAGTGAGCCCCACATACGAGATTTTCCGTATTCAAAGTCATATTTTCGGCTGACTTTCTCGACATAAGATTCGATGGCTCCGATCCCTGCCAAAAAAGCAATACCCAAGTATAATCCACCTGTAATGGCGCCGAGAAATACATTGTATTGAAGTAACGGCCCATAGATAAAGATATAGAAAGGACCAACAAATAAGAGTAAAGAACTGATTAAAAATAAAATATGCTTCTTTAATCCGATTTTATCAGATATATAGCCATAAAGCGGTTGCATACATAGCGCAAAGATAGCGTTTACAGTAAAGATAACACCTGTTTCAGCACCATTCAGACTGATTTCTTGCCCTAGCCAGATGGAGAACAATGAATAACTTGCTGACCAAGTAAAGAAGAAAAAGAAGAAATAGGCACTTAGTTTCCAGTACATGCTCTTTGACTTTCTCATATCGAACGCTCCTCTAAGTTGAACATTTAATGTAAATGAAAGCACTTCCGTATTTACAGATTGATTATATGTCAACCGCTTTCATATGTCAACGATTGACATATTTTCGAAAGAAAAAGAGCTCTCCTCTTTGATTTTCAATTACTCTAATAAGGAGATAGCTCCACCTTATATATCACAATGCTGAAAACTATGGAAATTGTATTAAGCTGTAGTAGCTTCAATCAGTTTCACTGGTAGATAGGTTTCTCGCGGGACATCACTGAATCCACCTTCAATTTCTTTAATAAGTAACTCTATGGAATATCTCGCAATCTCCTGTATTGGTTGCTGAATTGTCGTTAATTCAGGGAGAAGATTGCGGGTTGTTTCTGTTCCGTCATATCCAATTACGCGAATATCTTCAGGAACACGTTTTCCTCTTCTTCTTGCTTTAGCAATAAAAGACGCAGCCACCAAGTCATTACTCGCAAACAATCCATCTACTTCAGGATGTTCATCGAGCAAGCGTTTAATCGGTTCATCGTGATTCTGTTGGTGGAAGGGATCATGTACTTCATAAGTAATTGCCTTTCGACCATACTGCTCCATCACATCTTCATATGCTTTTCTTCTTAAGCTTGCCGGTGTTTCCAATTCAACAGGGCCATTTATGTGTAAGATATGCTTGCATCCCTTTTCAATAAGCAGTTCTGACGCCAGTTTTCCACCCAAATAATTATCCGATCCTACAACTGGGATTGAATCGGATAGGAAACGATCGATCGCAATGACGGCAATGTTCTTCTGTTCATAATTTACGATACCTCGGTTGTGTGTACCAACGATAATACCGTCAACTTGATTTCGCATAAGCATATCTACATAAGATTCTTCTTTATCCAGCTGATTCAAACTGTTACAAAGCAACAGCTTATAGCCTAATGACGCACAAATATTCTCTATATGAAAAGTCAGCTCTCCGAAAAATGGGTTGCTTGTAGTTGGAATGATTAATCCAATCAGATTTGTTCGTTTACTAAATAATGACCGAGCCACATCATTTGGAAAATAATTCAGCTCCTGCATCGCTTTATGAACTTGATCCTTCGTTTCTTGACTGATATAGCCACGATTATTAAGTACGCGAGAAACCGTAGTCGGTGAAACTCCAGCTAATTGTGCAACATCGTTAAGTTTTGGTTTCATTGATTCTCCCTGCCTTCTCTCCATGCCATATCGCTAATTATTTTTTCCATTTTAACATGGTTAAATATGAAAAAAACATGCTTGAGCATTCTTATGGATAATTCTTCAGATTTGTCTCCCTCAAGAATCTCCTTGGCAACAGAAGAACGTATAGGATGATACATTAGAATTATCGATAGCATCCCTTTCTTGAAGCCTTGATTTTTTCGAGGGAGGACTCGCCCATGCGGTGGTGTTATTGAGCGACAATGTAGAAATTAAGGAACCAGCTACAACCAAGCTGAGTATCTAATTCCAAAACTCCCACCACTCGACTCGGTTGTTCATTACAATATAACTTGTACAATAAATCGCATACCTCTTTAGAATGAAATCTGTACTGAAATCCGAATGACATAACTGTCTGGATTTGGCTGATGGAGTTCCGTCATGAGTTTGCCTCTCATTTTTTTATTGAAGATATGGGGGATGTTCTCTTTTTGAACTAAACGACGGATATAATCCCATCGTTCATCTCGAATTTTTAAATCCTTCTCACTAATTTGGGCATCTGCCAAATTGACTTTAGGTATGATTAGTGATGTAACTTGTATCTGACCATCTTCTAAATAGGTTCGACTAAATCTTTCTCTTGGTATTCCCCATCCCATAGGGCTAAAACCGTGTTTACATAGATATCAGTAGACATGTCGAATTCCTCCCTGATTGCCAAGGGACTTTTCATTTATGCTTAGCAGTTCTAAGGGACGATTCGGGTCAATTTTCACGTTCATGTCAACAGCCCATTTTTTTGTGATAATTAAATGTCTGACGATCACCAAACTATGCCCGGCGAAAATCCCAATGTACCATCAACAAAGTCAGTAATATCCGTTAAATTGTCGTTTTTTTTTATTAGAAGTAGTTCCATTAGTAACTTTGCCTTCATTAGCTTGTTTACTGGAGATATGGTGTAGATTTAAATGATGGGCCTTATGCACGTACCGTATGTTCATTGCGTAAGTAAGCGGAATGTCTTTTTCTGTATTGTCATTACTTTCAGTTCTTTTTTTCTAGGTTCTACTGGATGATCTATTCCTAACTGATATGCAATATTGATCGTTCTTCAACAGGTAAAAGGGGATATTGTTCTCTAAACCCTTGAATAACATCAGACTTTCAAGTAAGTAAAAATAATACCACTCTAGGTCAGATAGAAGCAGATGCTCTCTTCCCGTTTTTATTCCGCTTACGTTATGGGTTCTCCCCATTGAGGAAACCTGCCTTGCTGTAAACCAAGGTTTAAAATTTTCTCCTACGCCTTGTCCCTTACCCTGCTTTATCCAATTTTCAATATGTGATGGCTTAGCATATGATTGAGTCATAGGGTACCTCACTTTATTTGTTCTGAGTCTAAAACAAAAAAACTCATTGCCAAGTTTGCCTGACCATGAGGTGTGAGCTAATGACCTCGTGAGTAATAGATTCTTCCAAATCCAAGCACATAGGCAAGTTGGACCAAACTAGACGCTTTTACCTTTACACGGCCGATGACCGTCTAGAAATAATCTCTTAGGGGCTCCATAACCATTGTAAAACGATTTCTATGAATCTTCGCTAATATTGTATGTTTTTATTCTACAATATTAAATGGAAAACATGGAATCCTTATAGGAATTGGCAAAATAAGCATCTGAGCATCCTTTGATAAGGAATTCTCTATTTTTGTTCATAGACATTAAGAAGTTGAATATGTAAATTGTATAATTCTTTATAATTAATCTTAATCTCCTCCTGTTTTTTAAGAATCAGTGTAACCAAAAGAAAAAAAATAGACATAGTGAACATACAACAAATCCCGCCTCTCTTTTATTAAGATCTAATATCTACTGAGTAATATTTCTTTTGGAGGAACCTCATTATCACTTTTTGAAAAAAATAAGGACTATCTCCCGAAGGAAGTAGCCCCATGTTATATCGATTTAATTATTTGGAAGGATAAAAACCTTTCAACACATCACGCATTTCTTGCTTGATATTGATATCTGGACGTTTTTCTTTGGCCGGCTTCCGCCTCTTCCACTGTGGTAGCTAAACCCAACTCAAGTAACACTCCAGTTGCTACGGTTCCTGTACGATTCCGTCCGCCGGCGCAATGGAAATACACGGTCTTCCCGCTGTTCACCGCTTCTTTAACCTCCTGAATAGCGGCTTGCACAGAGTCCTCCTACCCAGTCTCATGTTCCACAATCGGATAATGATGACGCGTTACCTTTGCCGGAAATCCTTCTGCCTCAGTACCGTTATCACGCAGATCAAAAACATCTGTGATCTCTTGCTCCCGAAGAACTTGAAGCAATGCACTCTCTCCGCCAATATATACTTTGTCCTCAACAAGCGCGTGATAATTCACCTTAATCATTCTCCCTCTATCGAGTTCATAGCAGGAGCTGCTATTTTCCGGTTTCTGCAAATTGTTTAATGCGTTCTCCTACCTGGTCACAACCCCGCTGAAAGACGCCCCATTTCTCTTCTTCCGATCCTTCAGCTTTGCCGGATCACCAAATCCCCAATGCTCACGGCGAACTTGCGGAGGAGTGATAGGGCATTTATCAGCCGCGTCCCCGCACAACGTCACAATCAGATCGGCACTGTTCAGCAAGACAGGATCAAATAATGTCCGAAGTTTGACCAGAAATATCGATACCTACTTCACTCATCGCTTACACCGCTTTAGGATTAAGGCCGTGCGCCTCAATGCCTGCACTATATACGTTCCAATTGTCTCTTAGATATTTCTTAGCCCATCCTTCTGCCATTTGACTCCGACAAGAATTACCAGTACACAAAAAGTAAATTGTCTTTCTCTCCATGGGAAACGTCTCCTTTAATGTTCAATTATGAAATGACTAACCACAGATACAAGCCTAATAGCGTAATAAAAAGAGTAGGAATCGTTAAAACAATGCCTGTTTTAAAATAAGTTCCCCAAGATATTTTCACACCTTTAGAGCTAAGCACATGTAGCCATAGCAATGTGGCCAATGAACCAATCGGGGTTATTTTCGGACCCAAATCCGATCCAATTACATTAGCGTAAATCAGCGCTTCTTTGACCATTCCAGTCGTATGGGTGGCATTAATGGCAAGCGCATCAATCATGACCGTAGGCAGGTTATTCATCAACGATGAGATAGTCGCCGCGATAAAACCCATGCCCATGGTGCCTACAAACATACCTTGATCGGCAGCCGCTTGAATCACATGAGCCAGCAGATCCGTCAAACCGGCATTACGCAGACCATACACCACTACATACATGCCGATAGAGAAAAATACGATAGCCCATGGAGCACCCTTGATGACTTCTTTTAACGATATCGCAGGACTTTTTCTCGCCAACAGCAGGAAAAAGATGGCTATGGTACTGGCTACGACTGAGACAGGAATACTAAAAAATTCGCATGCAAAGTAGCCAACCAACAGCACCACAAGAACAATCCAGGACATACGGAACATTTTTGGATCTTTAATCGCTTCTGTAGGTGCCATTAATTGTGCGTCATCAAACGTTTTTGGAATCCTTTTGCGGAAAAAGAAATACAGTACTACAATACTAGCCAATAAGGAAAATAAATTAGGTACAACCATACGACCCGCATATTCCATAAACGTGATGCCAAAAAAATCGGCTGATACAATGTTCACCAGATTGCTGACCACAAGCGGAAGCGACGTCGTATCCGCAATAAAACCACTCGCTATGATGAACGGAAAAACCATTTTCTCATCCAATTTAAGTGCTCGAACCATCGCTAGAACAATGGGTGTCAGAATTAAGGCCGCACCGTCATTCGCAAAAAAAGCAGCGACAACAGCTCCAAGAATGGTCACATACACGAACATCCGAGTTCCGCTTCCCTGTGCAGCTCGTGCCATGTGAAGCGCCGCCCATTCGAAAAATCCAATTTTATCAAGCACCAACGAAATCAGGATGATGGCCACAAAAGCTAGGGTTGCATCCCAGACAATCTGAGTCACTTCCCAAACATCATGCAAATCGACGACACCTACCAGTAGAGCAAGTACAGCTCCTCCGCAGGCGGACCAGCCAATAGACAAATTTTTAGGCTGCCAGATCACCAACACTAAAGTGGCTAGAAATATAATGCATGCCAACCAAACCAATGTTTAAAACCTCCATTACCCGTGATATCCATAGTCCTCATCTTCTCGTTTTGCTGATTCCTCCTCTTTGTAATCCTTAATCTTATAATCATATACTTATATTGAAGACAACATTTATCCCCACAAGGAGATAAACTGAACAGCCTTTAGGAAGAGCAGCCTGAGGAATCCGGTCCACAAGTTGCTATGGGTCCCTCTGTCAAAAGAAAATAAAGTATTAGACGCCCATGCCGCTAACGC